>CBDUVV010000020.1:0-11923 GCA_965370755.1 uncultured archaeon
CCCAGCGGTGACTCTTTTTCCGTCAGCAGTTATCGCAACAGAGGTTACCCGGCTGCCCGTTTCATAACTCCCCACAAGACTCCCTTGGTCGTCGAGGACGTACACGTTATTGTCCAGGGAAGCTGCAACAATACGACTCCCGTCCTCGGACAAAGCGACGCTCCATACCTCGTCCTTGGCTTGGTATTTCCCAACCAGTCTACTTGGGGATTCCTCTTGGGGGAGCTGGAATACGTAGATACTTCCATCCCGCGAACCCACGGCCGCATACTTTCCATCGGCGGAGATGCCCACCGCCAACACGTCATCTGCCAGGCGGAACTTACTCAGTAGATTCCCATCACCATCTAAGACATACAATCTATTGTCGTTCGATCCCGCCACAACCAAGCTGCCATCCCGGGATACGGCGACGGCACCGACTACGCCCTCCGCTGTGAGCTCCCATAGGAGGGTCCCATCAGAATCGAAGAAATACACGCTCCTGTCCCACGAACCGACGGCCACGCGTTCACCGTCTCCGGACATTGCCACTGAGAGCACATCGTCTCGTGTAGTGTATTCCCACGCTAGCTCCCCGTCCTCGAAGTAGTAGACGTTATCGTTAAAAGAGCCCCCTACAACCTTATCGCCTTCCCTGGAGATGGCGACAGTCCACATTACACCCCCTGTAGGTTGCTTCCAGACCAATGATCCGGCTGAGTCCAGGAGGTAAACGTTTTTGTCCTCTGAACCAACAGCGATGTAGCTCGAGTCAGCCGAGGTGGCCACGGACCATATCGAGCCTTCCGTTTTGTATTCCCAGAGCATGTTCCCCCTGGAATCGAAGAAATAGACGTTGTGGTCCCAGGACCCTGTGGCGATTCGCTCCCCGTTTTCAGAAGTGGCCACGGTCCACATGCCCGAGCCGCTGTCAAAACTCCAGAATAGGGATAACTCTTCAGCATATACCCCAGCTATTAAAGCTAGGGAGACAGCCAGAAGGAGGATTTTCTTCATGATTTGGTCCCTTCCACTCATTTATTCCCTTTACGTACCGGTTATATATACTATTTAAATATAGCCAATCATACCTATTAAACCTTTTTTAGAAATTCTCCGGTTTTAAGAAATGATGCCCATTATAACCTGATAGAGGCGTGAGAAGACCTCGATTTCAACGAGGAACTTAGGCAGTGTAACGAGGCCCTGCACTTCGATCAATGCCTTTTTCTCCACACCCACCGCCACGACCTTGAGATTCTCGCCAGTGGAGGTTTCCCTGTGCTCAAGAAGGTATCTTCTTACAGCTTGGGGTACTATCTCGCCATTCACGTATATGAGGGGCGCTTGGTACTCGGCTGAAACCAGTATAGCGTCCACGCTAGGGGTATTACCGTCCGTTACCACGACTATCTCCGGGTCATTTATCATGCTCGCGAGCTCCACGGCGGTCTCATACCGCGATTCTCCCCATATCCGCCCGACATCCCAGTGCTCTGAGAGCTCGCTCTCCACAGCCCGGGATACAGCCACTTCACCCCCTATAATGAGAATATTCGTAGGCCCTAAGAGAGTGATGGCGTCCAGCGTGGCCTTAGGCAGTGCCCCCGGTTCTGTGAGTAGAATGGGTATGTTCTCAGCTTTCGCATATGCTACGGCCGCCATAGAGTCAACCGCAAGGTCACCCCTAGCCAATAGGACCGTTGTAGCGTTCGTGAACCTTAAGAGCACCACGCTCGCGGATTCCTCGTAGATGGAGACGGGCGTTATCTCCAGAGGTATAGGCAGGCCAGCGCGTACAATCGGATCGCTGGGCACCGTATATAAACCGCTTACCGCAGCTGGCGCGGAGAGATTCCTCGGTAAAACATAAAAAGTACCGGCCGTCAGTTGCCGCTCTTCGAGTATACATCGAGCTAGCTCGGGCCCCACGATGTTGAATCTATCTTTGATACAGGGTTCTGGGGGGGGTGTTGGAGCCACAGTGGTGGGCGGTGGAGTTGTAGGAGCGGGCCCGCCACCCCCAGGTCCAGAGGGGGGAGGGGTCTGGGAAACTTTTGTCACAATGCTGAACGCCTTGGTCACAATGGAGGTGGTTTTAGTTTCGTTAAAGGGAGGACCTGAATATTGAGCTTGAGCGCTAGCATTGTATTGTCCTATTGGGGATGCATTGGTGTACCATACGCTCAGATTATCGACTTGTATCTCCTGAAGGGGATTTAGGCATTGTTGTTCGAATCCAACTGAGAAAATTAGATCGTTAGTTGAGTTGGTTATGTTGACATTTGGGAGGATGCATAGATTTTGGTTTCCTACGTTTTGTATTTGCACCGATATTGAAACGGTTTGAAACTGGTTAGGGGAAGAAGGGTCTAATATGATATCGGTTATGATAGCTATCGGAATTGCGGTAACGTTCACATCTTGGGGCGCAAATGATTGTTGACCGAAAGTAACCGTTCCTGCTATTAATAATACTAGTAATATGAGTCCCTTCCACATTGAATAACCTCTCATTAAAAACTTAGCTCTACGATGTATTAATACTTAAGGGAGGTTTTTAGATTGGGACTACTCTTCGAGGCGTTCGTCGCCCTTATATTTGACAAGGCTAGTACCGTCATCGGGGCAAAACTTAGCTTCATAAGGATAGGTCTTCTTGCACGTTGGGCATTCGTTTCTTATAGTTGATTCCCATTTTTTACGTTTGTATCTGCTGATACTTACGTAGCTTATTCCGAGGATTAATAATGCGCCGAGGGCAATAGATCCTTTCTTAATATTATTGTATAAATTGTAATTTCCTACTTTAACAACCAGTGGTGCAGCGATAGACGCCCCCACGGCAGAACCAGTACCACCTTTTTGAGTACCAATTATTACGGCTAATACTTCACCTTCATAATTAGCTGGCTTAAAAGGGAACTTCCCTCTTTTCCCATATAAACATAAGTCGACTCTCAGGGCATCGGTGGCCATAGTGCCCGCTGGCACGAAAGCATCGGGAGGGATCACTTCGGTTACTATATCTGACAGGTTACCGGTTGTCTCAAGTCTAATTTTGGTATCCGTCCCAAATGGGTTGTATACTCCATAGGGAATACACTTCGTTTCTCCAAAACCAACTAATTCTCCTTGTGTAGTCCATCTGAGTCCTACACCTAATGCCGATACAGCCGGTAGCGTAAAAAATAATATAATGGCAAACAGACAAGCACTTCTACAGTATTGCATCGACTCTATTTATTAGATATTGGTTATATATAGCTTGTCTATTTGGCCACATTTAAGGTCTTAACAACCTTGACCTGCTTGCACAGCCCTAAAAGACATAGTGTTATTATAGAACCCTGGTGTTTGTCCAGAGGGTATAGTTATCCAGAATCCAAAGTAAAATACACCGTTCGCTGGTATGCTCTCATTGGCAGTTCTATATCCGACTGTATCGTTTTGCATTGTAGAGTTAAGCACACTACTCACATTTATGTATGATGCATTGCTGTGGTTTACGTACAGATAGTTTTCTGTAAGAATTTCAACTCCTGTGCTGGTATTTAAGTTGTTGTCAATTTTAATGCATAGTTTCATACCGTCGTTGTTATCTGAGCCTGCTGTGATATTGTTGCTTGAATTGGCCGCTAGAAGTATACCCATCCCTGGGTCCCCGATAGTGTCGTTACCTGGGCCAATATTTCCAAACGTTACGCCATCAGTTAAATTGGGGCTTACAGACATTGCAAGCTGTAGGGGGATTGTAACATTTGAAACCGTAGTATCCGTTTGGGACTGGGCGCTAGTATGATACATTAGACCGACTGCACTCAGTGCGACTATCCAAATAAATAATATTCTCCTTCCAATCATTTTTGACATCCCTTCCTTAACTTTTATTCTCTAATTAAGTCATTGTTGTTTATTTTATCGTATAAATACCTTATTGTCATTGAATATCCCTAGGGGGATACATATATTCGTAGCAGGATTAGTCTTTAGGGTAATAAAAGTCTTTAGGGTAGTAAAGCCTTGCAGAAGGCCATATTTCAAAAAATATAAATGATTGTTGGTTTTCTAGGTTAAAGAACCCTAGTTCTATGGAATTGGAGATTATTATTCATAAAATCCAAGAAAAACGCAGTTATAGAGCAAATTCAACTCAAGCGCTCTTGTTCGCCTTGATGTAGACAGTGTTATTGTATATGCCCGGTGCCTGCCCTCCTGTGACGTTCAAAAAGAACTTGAAGTAGATATTCGAAGTTCCGCTAAGCCCCGATTTAATCAGGGCAAAGTTCGTTGTGAGGGAGGTAAACGAATTTCCTGGCGAAATCGGCACAGTTTGATTCGTCTGATTCCAGCGGTATGTCTCGTTATCCAAGCCGATGGAATAAAGTTCGTCACTAGTTTTTAAGTCAGCATTGGCACGAATCCATAAATCGGCATTGCAGCCGGATGCTGTGACGGTAATGTTGTAGGTCGTGTTTCCCGTGCCGTTGTTCCCCAACGCAGATTCATTGAAAATGGGTATGGAGGGGATGGTCCAGTTTATGCCACCCGTGAGGTTGGAAGAAAGGCCGAGGGATATGCCGCAGTCCACCGTGATAGTGAAGCTGTCGTAAAGGAGCCATGTGACCATGTTGTCGGTTGAAACGAATATCTCAGCGGTCCCAGCAGCTGCGCTGCCGAGTTCACAGAAGCTCTTGTTCGTGAAGTTTCCATTAGACCCTGCCTGGAGGCTTTCCGTGCATACTGTGGCACCTACGGAATCGTTTACACGGACGTCTATGGGCTGATTTGAATTCCACCCTGAGCCGTTTACAGTGAGGTTCTCGGAAGTAGTAAAGGTCCCATCCGTGCTATTTGGCGCTGGGTCCCGGGAGTCGAATAACGATCCGTAGGTGACGTTCACCCAGATTTGAGTTACGGAAACATTTGTGAATGGGCCTGTGTTCGAGCTTGCAGTACCCACTTCGAGGGCACTTATATTGGCCCAAGTCCAATTACCCCCACCAGGACTTATAGGCCAAATCCCAGTGTATAAAGTAAAAGTGGTGGAAAGGGGAGATGCCGTTGCTGGGATGTAGTAAGTAATGAGGTCCGTGACAATCAAAATTCTATAATTTTCATTGTCCCCGGTTTTCAAATATTCATAAACCGTGACATTGGAGATGAATCTAGTTTGATTGGAGTCTTGAACATTTAGAGAAAACTCTCTTCCACCTGATTGGGTAACGTATAGATAGGTGATATCGCCATCTTGAGTCGTTTCGTTTACGCATGCCGACCAGTTCCCGATGACACACGCATTGGACCCAGTCCAACCGAACGTAGTTCCATCCGCATTTGGCCTAAGGGTCAATTCGTCCGCTTGGACTATAGTGTGGGCAACTAGAAGCATAAAGAACGCTAGGAATATCCGAGTCTTATCTACCCATAAAGTGGACATAAGTCGCATTATGAGCATATTTCTTGCTCCTGATATTTATATCTAAATGAAGCCGACACAATATTTATAGTCTGGGGGATATTTATAGTTAGGAGGAAATCCTACGAGTTGATTTGGTAAAGGGGGTAAGAAAGAAAGGTGGTTGGGGATGAAGAATAAGCCGTGGCTCAAGATAATCATTTTTTTCTTCATCTCAGTTCTATTGAGCAATATTTCTATCATCGCTGCTTCAAATGCTCCCAACGTTACCCTAGTGACTCCGGGAAATGGGGTGAATTTCACTACAAATAACAATCTCACATTCGTCATTAATGCCACCGACGATGAGAATCTTAAGAACGTCACCCTCTATCACAACATTAGCGGGAGCTTCGAAGAGAACCAGACTGTGCTCTTTGGCGAATTCGAAAAAGATGACGACACCCTTCTCCTCTGCCACTTCAACGGCGATTATACATGCGCCGATGGAGAATTAGGGGCCAATTTCTCTACTTCTTTTGACTTTGGCAGATTTCAACAGGGAGTCCTCGTAAACAATTCCGATAACCTTACCTATTCAACCAGCGGCAACTTAGACAGAGACCAGGGCACCATAGAGTTCTGGGTTAAACCAATGGCGGACTTAAACAGTCTGGGGAGTGACGTGATGTTCTTCATCGTTGGAGACCCAGACGACAACGAGTTCAGAAATCAATTCTATTTATTCTTTTCATCTGGAAGCGACTTGATCGTTTTCCAAATAACCGATTACGAGGGGGATTCAAAGTTCGTGAGACAAGACGCATCAGGATGGAAAGCCGACGAATGGCATCACATAACGGCGATTTGGGACCTGGACAGCAATGTGACATCGTCCGGTGATCGAATGGACCTGTATCTTGACGGCTCTAGGAGTGGGAATCAATACACCTCCACCGGAGACACAATCATCCAGGACTTCGCATCCCCTTACATCTTCATCGGCAGCTGGCTCGACAGCACTTCTCAGGCCGATGCTACCATAGATGAACTCAGGATCTCGAACATCCCCAGAAACGCTTCTGAGATAACTCAATCCTATCAAAATGGAATAAGTAACTATACCAATGAGACAGTATCGTGGACGATAGAGAACATCCCTGACGGTTACTACATATGGAACGCTCTGGCCTTTGACAACGAATCTCAGAGCAATTGGTCCGCTAGCAATTATTCCTTTACCGTGGACGTGAACCCCCCAACAGTCAACAGCGTTGCCATTTCGCCTAACGCGACCGATGACATCGACCCAAGTGTCACTATCAATGTCACTACAAATGTAACTGATTCCAAAGCAGTGGATACAGTCATCCTCCAGTGGAAGGAGACTGGAGATTGGAACAACGCCACCATGGACAGCTCTGGAAATATCTACAATGCCTCATTCGACATAGACCTCACAGGGGGAGTATACTACTACCGCATCTGGAGCAATGACACCTTCGGGCATGCGGGCACCAGCAACACATACAACATATCCGCTGACTGGGACTACTCCTGGACTAAGAGTCCGTCGAATGGGAGCTTCGGTACCGTTTCTGGGTCCTTAAATTCTGTGGGGTATATAGGAACTCTCATCATCAACAACACAGGCGATGATTCGTTGAGTTTCGATCTATCCCACAACTGGCCTTTGGACGTCTCCTACAACGTCACAGAGCCCTTCTCCCTGGCTGCCAAGACGGCCATCCACATAAACGTGAATGCCACATTTGCGAACTCGGATAGCGAGAATGACATGACCATTACCATAACCGCTTCCCATGGCTCAGAGACTCCTTCTCCAACCTCTGCGCAGGTAAAT
The DNA here is from genome assembly GCA_965370755.1 of uncultured archaeon. Classification (GTDB taxonomy): domain Archaea; phylum Hydrothermarchaeota; class Hydrothermarchaeia; order Hydrothermarchaeales; family JAZGAD01; genus CBDUVV01. Next base: position 7,245 of record CBDUVV010000020.1, read on the forward strand.
GTGACTCTGGATTCCTTTAGCGGCGGCCCCTACCTAGACCTGAGCATAACCAGCTTTTCAGCATCGGTACAACAGAGCGCGATCTTCAACATCACGGCAAGGCTCAAGAACGTTGGCAATGAGACGGGGACCTCTACCTACCGTAATTGGACCCTTCCCAGTGGATGGAATAACATTTCCGGGGACCTGTACACAGTCATCGGGGACGTAAATAGTGGGACAATTGAGCTGGGGGTATTGACCGTAGAGGTCGACCCGGCTTCCGCGGGCCCAGGGATATGGACTGTTAGCGTCTCCTCCAATTGCACAGAGGGAGCATTTACAAATGCGTCAGCGCTCATCGCGGTAAGTTGCAGCAGCAGTGATGGTGTATGCGGATACGGATGTAGTAGCAATACAGACAGCGACTGTCCTTCTCCGCCAGCCCCAAGTGGTGGAGGTGGATCGCCTCCGTCGGTTGTGAGCCTTCCAATCTACAGTCCTTCAGAGATAGAGAAAGATGAAGTATTCCCGAGTCTGGCGCCCTTGGAGATGATTAGAGGAACGAGTCAAACTTTCCCTGTGAGTGTTACGAATCCTTTTGAGAATTCCACTCTTGATGATGTCCGCCTTGTGATCTCAGGGTACCCTGCCGAGAGGCTTATCATAGAACCTTCGACGTTAAGCAGTATCGGCTTCGGTGAGACCAAGGAATTCCTAGTGACAGTTGTTGTCCCAGCTTCTGAGGGGACCGTCTACAACCTGGATTTGGCCCTCACGGGCAACGTCTCGTATCACGACTATCCGACCCAGAGTTCTCAGTCAGGGCGAGTTTTGAAGCGTGAAAACGTCTCAACCGAATTCTCCGAGTCCAGGACCATGACCTTGATAATTCAAGGCGAAGAACCACCGACATATTCTCCGACCCTAGGAGAAGCAGGGACTTTACTCCAGACACCGGCAACCCTTGAGCTGGTGAGAGGCTCTGACGTCGAGTTTACAGTGACAGTGAAAAATCCCTACCAGGAATCAATCCTAGAGAACCTTGAACTGGAAGTCGCCGGATATCCAGAGGGCATAGAGGTCACACCCGATAGGATATCAGGAATCGAGTACGAAGAAGTCGAAGAATTTAATGTAAAATTATCTGCTCCAACGTATCTCGAGAAAGGGAGCTACGAGCTGACTATCACTCTCACTGGCAATGTCCATTATCCTTCTTATCCCACCGTTGTCTCCGAAATAACGGGCGAGCCCCTTGTCGTCCGGGATATATCCTTGGATATGACAGAGTCCAGAATCACTACTTTAGACCTCCATGTTGTAAGTCGAAGCGCTGCTATGACCGCCCTACAACAGACCGCGGAAGCTACAACGTCCATGAGTGAGCGGGGCTTTTCGACAACGAGAGTCTCGAGGATGCTGGAAAGAGCCAAGAATGCATTCGGAACCAGGGATTATGAGGAAGCGATGCGTCTGACAGATCAAATCTTGAATACCATAGGTGCGGCCAGTGACGCAAAGCCCTTACTTGAGGAAGTAGGCGAGGATATAAGGGCGGCCGAGGAGGAGCGCTGGCTGAAGGTGGTCGAGGCCAAGAACCTCTACAATCTCGCCCTCATAGCCTATGAGCGAGAGGACTACGCCACGGCGATGGAGAGGCTTAAGGAGGCTCAAATCACCCTCTCCTTGGAGACTGAGAGAAAGGTCAACAAGGTGAAGCTGGTGCTAGACAACCTCCTGGCTTTCATCGTAGGCGGCATCATACTATCGTTTTCTTCAGTTCAGGTTTTCAAGCGCGCCAAGATAGCTAGAGTGTCATCCAAACTCCGAGATCTTCTCGCCGAGGAAGGCGGCATCATACGCCTCATGCGGGAGAAGCAGGCCAGATACTACAAGGATAAGACCATGGCCCATGAGACTTACCTAAAAGCCATGGGTGAACACAGGGATAGGCTCTCGGGTATCAGCGCTGCAAGGGTGGGGCTCATCGCCGAAATGTCCCTTGCCGTTGGAGCGGGAGACGGCCTGGAAAGCCTTGGGAAGGAAGATGCCGGTCTACTAAAACTCCTCAAGGAAGCCCAGGCGGACTACTTCAAAAACCGAACCATGAGCAAAAGCGAATACCAATCCATAGCGAGGCTGCTTAAGACTGAGAGGGCCGTGGTGCAGGGGAGAATGGCCCTTTTGGAGGCGGAGATGGAGAAAGGGAGGATGATGGAATGAAACATGTGCTAGTGATTCTAGTACTATCGGCCTTCCTACTAACATACGCTTTTCCGGTGGCCGCCCAGTCGGCTGAAAGGGAAGCGGAACTAGCAATCGCCCAGGCAGCGGAAGTCCTACTGAGTATGGAGGAGGCGGGATTCAGCACCTTGTTTCCAAAGGACGCCGTAAGTGATGCGGAGAAGGCCTTTGAGAGGGGCGACTACGCTGAGGCCATGGAAAAATCCCGCGCGGTAATATTTAGATCAGAAAGGGCTTTTGAGATAGGGGATTCCCTGGGTGCCCTAGATCTAAGGATCGTAGACCTAGAGGCGCGGCAGCTAGAAGTGTCGAGAGCAATTGATATGCTGTCCGCGGCTGTTGTAGCCTTCGACAAGGAGAACTACGACGAGGCCGAGGAATTCGTATTCCAAGGAAACAATGAACTTGATGATGCCGAGGCGGAGTATTCGATCTTGAGTGCTAGGTACACCGCGGCCAGAGGCAATTTACTCGCGTATCTCAAGGATCATGTCATGAGGGTAATTGCTTATCTAATCTTCCTTGGGCTCATCATAATAAGTTTGTATATAATCGCCTCGAGGGCGATGATAAATAAGAAGATTCGCAGCATGGAGCTTGAACAGGACGTGCTAAAAAAACTGGTGGAGAAAGCCCAAGTCCAATATTACAGGGAAGCATCGGTATCCAAGTCAGCATTTGAAATCAAGAACAAGGTATACAGGGAAAGAACGATTCAGATCGAGGAGGAATTACCCGTGCTGCACGCTCGGCTTGCAAGGCTTGAAAATATCCTCCCCACTAGACGTGGAACGTCTTTCTAGGCTTCAAACCCCGAATACCTTTTGTTTGGGGTAGACGGTGATGCCTGATCCGCTTAGGATTTCCATGGGAACTATCTTTTTCTGGAACTTGGCCCCTCTCATCTTAAGCACTTCTATGGCGCTTTCCCTCAAATCCCCTTTCCGAATGTTGTAGAGTAGTATGACGCCGTCCGCCAGGAATTCCTCGACACCAGTGCGGGTGAGTCTACCGGGGTGCTCGGGGTCCTGCTCGGTCTCAGTTATAAAAAAAGAAGTGACATCCAAGCCCTCAAAGTAACGGAAAAGCTGCTCCACGTAGACCCTGTAACGTTCTTCCACTCCAACATAGGGCGCTGCTATAGCGCTGAGGCTGTCAACGGCGACTCTATCAGGTTCGAAGCCCTCAGGTATAAAGACAGGTGGGGCGTCTATGAGTAGTTCGCGCTCCTCTTTTTCGAGTAAAGCCTCAATGCTGCGGGATACATCAAAGGGACTGTACCGCTCGATCATCAACATTCCCTCGTCTATGAGCTTATCAGGGTCCCAGCCGAAATCATGCATATGGTCCTTCAAGCGGTTCGGCGATTCCTCGAAAGACATAAACAATCCCTTTTCACCGTTGGACGCCCCATAAACGAGGCTCTGAAGACAAAAGATGGTCTTACCGCTTCCGGGTCCACCCCCCACTAAAGTCGAAACACCCCTAGGTACACCCTTATCAAACAAGTCATCAAACCCTGGAACCCCCACCTCAACCCATTCCTCACCCATAATAGACTCATCCGGATTTATTATATATATCCTTTTCCATTCCCCGAGGACATTAGAATGATTTAGTCCTCCGGCGGCACCACGTCTCCTCCCCTCATCTAAAATCACTATTTTATCCGGCTTTCGATACTTAAATTTGAATAAAGAGCAAGTAAAGTAGGGATGAGAGGTTGATTGATGTCAAGGATACTTGTGGTCGACGACGAGGCCGGCATACGGTACATCCTTCGCAAGATGCTGGAAAATGCTGGCCATGAAGTAATAGGGGTGGAGAGCGGGGAGAAGTGCCTTGAGAAGTTCGATGAAGTGCAGCCGGATTTGATATTGATGGACATCATGTTGCCTGGCATGGATGGATGGGAAGCGTGCAGGACGATAAAGGAGCGCGAACCACAAAGACCTATTCCAATATCCATGCTATCCGTTCTAAGCGATGGGGCTGACGTAAAAAAGAGCTTTGAATACGCCAAGGCCGATGCCCATATCGCAAAACCCATCGATATGACAAAAGTTTTGGAAACAGTCGAAAGGCTACTGGAGGGGTCTAGGCTCCCCAACTGAGGTAGTAATAAGCGAAAGAAATGCGCCTAAAACTCGTGTATTTAGAGGGGGGGAATGTATTTGGGTTTGGAAGAATTAGGTATAACTGAAGAGGAGATTGAAGAGATTGCCAGGAGCATGGCGGGTTATTTCAAGAAAGAGGCGATCGAGGACTTCAAAAGACTATGCCAGATGGACTTATACTTGGTAGAATAGGTCTTGGGGAGCAATTTACTTTAGATGCAAAGCCTATGGTGAGGAAAGGTCTTTATAGAAGCTAGGATGAAAAATAACTGGTCGGAGGTTTGTCAGGGTGTTGGGCAGTTTTCATAAAGCCGTTGGCGGCACAATGTGTAGGTA
>CBDUVV010000021.1:0-11909 GCA_965370755.1 uncultured archaeon
AACCTCAAGGGAGAGAGTTGAACTTTCACCCACTTCGTAATCCATGAGCTTTTTTTCAGCGCCAGTGAGCGGTTTTGTGATCGTTATGTTAACTTTCGATTGGCTAGTGACCTCAGCGCCGGGTGACATTACATCGAGCTTAACCTCTAGAGATTCTCCGGTAGCTCTTTTCTTTAATACCCCACAGAATTTCAGGGTTACAGAATTCTCTTCCCTAGCAACCTCGCAGACTGCATAACTCTGCTCTGTCGACGGGTAAACTAAGCAGATGTCTAGAGAATACGGACTCTCTGGACTTGTCTCAACACATTTGGTTCGGCTTTCCAGGGCCATGGAGGTAAGTAACATGGCTAGAATTAAAATTCCCGCCCTCCACGATTTCATCACTATTTTTTCGTTCCCGCAAGATAAATAATCAACGGTTAATTTATTACCGGAAGGGAACCATTTTTTGTCTTATGAACGTTTATCTCACTAGGGCGAGAGTCAGAGATTTTCGGAACTGGTGGGTGCCCAAAGAGAGCCTTCTCGAAAAGATGGAAAGACTATTCTACGCCTCTGGATTAAACAGCCTTGTAGAGAATGGAACAAAGGTGGGGGTTAAACTGCACATGGGGGAACCGGGAAACGTGCATTATATGAGGCCTGTTTACGCGTGGAAACTCGTGGACATCCTAAAAGACCTCGGAGCAGAGCCAGTTGTAATAGAGACGACTGGACTCGGCACTGCCCCAGGGAGGACCTCGGTCTCAAAGCACCTTGAGGCAGCTAGAAGAAACGGCTTTACCGAGGAGACTTTGGGAGCACCATTGACAATAGTGGACGGGGAGAAAGGCTTGGACACGGTTTATGTAGATGAGATACCCGTAGCGAAGGGAATCGTCGAGTTGGACTCATTAATGATTCTTTCCCATGCGACAGCACACATTCAAGCAGGCTTCGGGGGGGCGCTTAAGAACCTCGCCTTAGGGTGCGTGGCAAAGCCCGGTAAGTTCAGGGCGCATCACGAGGGTAAACCAAGTATAAATACGGATGATTGTACCTCCTGCGGAGAATGTATCAAGGTGTGCCCGGCTGATGCTATATCCGGTGAGCCGTTGATGATAACTGAGAATTGCATCCTCTGCGGCGATTGCATGGACACATGTCCGGTGGGCGCTATAAAAGCGGAGTTCACGTCGGCGGAAACTTTGTCGAAGAGGATTGCTGAGAACTCGGCTGGGGTTGTGAAGGCTCTGGACAAACGCCTGGGTTACATTACACTTTTGATGGACGTACTGCCTCATTGCGATTGTCACCCTCATTCGGACATACCAGTGGTTCCAGATATTGGCATTCTAGCATCGATGGACCCAGTCGCCATTGACAAAGCAGCTGTGGATCTCATTAATTCGAGTCCCGGGGTGCATGGAAGCGAAGCCGAGTCGGTCGAAGCCCTTGATGAGGGCGTGGATAGGCTCACGAAATTGAACCCCAACACTAAATGGGCTATTCAGATAGAAGAAGCCGAGAAGTTAGGGATAGGAAAAAAGGAATACGAAATCGAGGAAGTAACCTGACAGTGTAATAGACTTTTCTTTAGGCCTGCTCCTCGTAGGCCTCCCTCAACGTCTGCTCGTACTTGGACGGGCATTTTATCAAGAGCTTGTTAGATGTCAGGGTATCTTTGGTGGTCATTACCCCTATCACAGTGACACCAACCCCTGGATTGAGGGTGCCCGGTGGGTCGCCGGTGTAATCAACTGATATCGTGGCTTCCCCATCTGTCAGTTCGAAGAAATACTGGCCTGGTTTGTCACCTGCGAGCCAGCTGTCATCGACGATCCAGCCCACCACTTGGACGTTTCTCCCCAAGTACTTGCCGGGCTCGATGGTGACCTCGTTGACGTATTTTAGAGGGTTTAGGAAATCTTCCATGGCATCCACTCCGATGAGTATGCTTAGACCTATCACCGCAACCCCGATTAAGACCTTGACCTTCCTAGCTTTCATCTCGTCCATCTCGACCACCTTACTTAAGCTTCTTCTCAAGGCCCCGGACCTTCGAGTCCAGGAGGGCCACATAGATGATTAGGAGGGTCCAGAGGATGGTTGATACGAGCATGATGGTATTGAACTCGGACAATTACGCCATCTCCTTGGCTCTTCTCTCAAGGTTTTCAATCCGCACGCTTAACCATAGGAGGTAGAAGTATATTATTATTGCTCCAAGGAACATCATCATGAACACCTGCAGCCCAGCACTATCCAAACGGAATCCCGATCCAGATGCTCCCGCGACGAGCTGGGGGTGGTTGGAAGTCCATATGGTAGTGGAAAACAGTGTTAGGGGCACTGCAGCGAATCCGAATATACCCAAGACAGCGGAAAGCCGCGCCCTCGTCTCCTCTTCTTCAACAGCCTCGCGAAGGGCGAGATAGCCGGCTAATAGGAACCAGAGCATGAGCGTCGTCGTCTGCCTCGGATCCCAGTTCCAGTAGGCACCCCACGCCAAGTTGGAGAATATGGCGCCGTTAACTATCACGATAGTAGCAAAGAGCAACGCCAACTTGGCCGAGTTGGCAGCTATAATATCATATTTTGACTTCCTGGTTTTTAAGTAGCCGATGCTCCCAAGGAGGGTGACTAAAAATGCGATGTACGTGAGGCCTCCGAACTGCATGGAGAAGAAGAATATCTTGTAGCCGTGCTCCATGGGATCACCCTCGAAGCGGAGAAGCGATGGCTCCAGAGGGCCGAGTACGAAGAGGGCGCTGTATGATGCGTATAAAATCAATATGTAAAGAAAGCCCAGCAATGTTAGAGAATATTTTCTGGAGCGCAAATCCATCCTATTTTATTCCTCCATTACGTATTCGAATAAGAGTAACGATAACGTGGACATTATTATTACATAGGAGAGTACGAGTCTAGCCTCGGGTATCTCCTGTAAACTCGTCCCGTAGATCATGACCCCACGGAGGGATAATACGGTTGGGATTATCACAGGTAGGAGAAGTGGAAGGACTATGATTTGGAGGATTAGCTCCCTGCTCTTCGCACTGAGAATTACGGCCGACATGAAGGAGCCCACAACGACTAGGCCGATCACACCCAAAGTTAACACGGCTAAGGCATCTATGATACTCCCCATCACTTTGAAGTTAAATAGGGCTATGAAAAGAGGAAAGGTGATGGCTTCTATAACCAACAAAAGTGTTAGATTGTAGAGCACCTTGCCCAGAAATATATCGTTGGCACTTAAGGGGGTAAGCTTCAGTCCCTCGAGGGTCCCCGTCTCACTTTCTTTCACGAATGCCCGTGATAGACCCAAAAGCCCTGCAAAGATGAATACGAACCAGAGGAGGCCGGGAGCAATATCCCTAATAGCCGGCGCGAAGGGATTCTCAGCTACGAAGTTGAACATGACGAGGATGACGAAGGAGAAAAGGAACATGAAGCTGATGGTCTGCCTGCTCCTCGCCTCGACTAATATGTCTTTCTTTGCAACAAGCAACGCGCTACGAAAATTCATCCCCCGCGGCCTCCCTGAGTAAGCCTCAAAAAGGCGTCTTCCAGGCCTTCTTTTCCCTTGATATCTTCGAGCTTACCAATAGCCTTAACGTTTCCCTTGGACAATATGGCAGCCCTTCGGCAAAGTCTCTCAGCCTCGTCCATCTGATGTGTGGTGAGGAGAATCGTCTTACCTTGAGAGTTCAATTCACCTATGATATCATAGAAGAGTTGTTTTCCTTGAAGATCGAGGCCCGTACTAGGCTCGTCCAGGATGAGGATTTTTGGCCCATGGAGAAGGGATCTGGCTATGGAGAGTCTCTGCTTCATCCCTCGGGAGAAGCCATCGACGAGGTCATGAGCCCTTTCAAGAAGTCCCATCTTCTCCAAAAGGGAGTCAGCCATTTTAGGGTCCACCCCAAAGGCACCGGCATAGAAACGAAGGTTTTCCATCGCCGTGAGCTCGTCATAGAGAAAAGTACTATGGGATACCACGCCAATGACTTTCTTCACCTTTCGGCTCTCCTGAGGTAAGTCATATCCTGCTATTCTTACGGTACCCGAAGTCGGTTTTATCAATGTACTCAGTATCTTCACAAGAGTGCTCTTTCCAGCGCCGTTTGGACCTAGCAGAGCGAAGGACTCCCCTTCGTCGATGGAAATATTAACTCCATCCAATGCGTTCAGGCTTCCGAACCTCTTAGAAAGGCCTTCTAACTCTATTATGGCTCTAGGCAAGGGAAATACACCACCTTTAGATGTGAGGGCATTTGTTATAAGAGTTTTATCTTTAGGCCTGGGGGGGCCAACAGAAAACCATTAGAGGCCGACTTAGCCCGCTTTGCATCGATTAGGCACAACAATCCTGAAGTCTTGTCTCATTTCTGTCTTAAAGGTGCCATAGCGTCGCAAATTTCAGCGAACTCTTGAGGGGTCAATTCAAAGACCCGCTTACCCTGAAGGTGCTTTGGAATGATCCTTTTGATCTTTTCTTTCCGTATCTCTTTTTTCGGGTTGCTACCGGTAAGCAAGGGATATGAATGGAAAGCCGAATTTGATACAGTTTTCCGACGATGAGAAAAAAGTCCTCGAAGCACATTCTGGAATACATCTCCATCTACAGATAACGGATCGATTTTAGGCGTGAGTTTAACCACCGCAGAAGACACCTTTGGAACCGGATAAAAGGCATTCTTTGATACAACTTCGAGAATCTTCACATCGGCTTGGCAGTAGGTGGACACTGAAAGCCTGGAGTAGTTCCTCGTCCCGGGCTTTGCAATCAAATGCTCCGCAAATTCCTTCTGATAGGTGAGGATCGCCATCTCGAAACCATATTCGAGTAGTTTGAAGGTCAATGGAGAGGAAATGGAATAGGGGATGTTCGACACAACCTTGGTGAACTTAGGCAGTGTCACCTCCAAGGCATCGCCAGATATTATTTCAAGGTTAGGCATGTCGTGAAAACGATCACGAAGAAGCTCGACTAAGGAGGGGTCCTTCTCAATGACCACAACATGGCCGGCGTCCTTTACCAAGAACTTGGTAAGGTTACCGGTGCCAGCACCGATCTCTAATATGCGGTCATCGTGGCTTAATTGGGCGTGAGTAACCTGTCTGAAAAGCACGTTCTCATCGACGAGAAAACTTTGACCCATCCCTTTTCTGGGTCTAATTCCATACTCCTTTAAAAGGGACTTGGTCTCCCCCAGCAGCCTCTCAGTTCTACTCTTCACCGTTCGCCCCTGGGTGGCGGTGCGACGAATAGTTTGTACTTGCCATGCCCGAGTCTTGTCCCCTCTTCCTCTATCTCTCGTATTAACCTATTCACGAATAATTTCTTCGGATCGGATATGGCTTTTATCCTCTTGGAAATGTCCTCGAAGGATTCGAAGGGTTTCTTCTTCCTGTCATCAAGTATCTCCCACATAAGCTTCTTACCTACACCCGGCAAAAGCTCAAGGCTATGCAACCTTGTTGTGAGGGCCGTGGCCTCATTGAGGAATTTCACGAACCTTTTTTCTTCTTTTTCAATAACCTCCTCCACAACATAAGGCAGCTCGGTCTTGGCAGCGGCGCTCAGGTCGTCGAATGTGATCCTGCGTCGAATATAGGCGATCTTATCCCTTTCGTCTTTGCCGATGTATACCCTATCATGGGCCTTCAGCTCGATGCCTTGTTTCGGCACGAGCTCTATCAATGTAAAGAACTTTTCCCCTAAGGCGAATGCCAGCGGCTCCTTCTTATAAATCGGCCTATCGTCCTCGGCTCTACCTAACTTTAAGTAGTCCAAAATTATTACGTAATCCTCCATTCCCATTGGGACCACCCTCGCTTTACGTTATCCCCTCAACAACCTTCACTATCGCAGCGATTTCCTCTTTTGTTAGAACGAATCTCTCCTTGGCGAATATTGCTCGCACATCATCCTCATCGCGGGGCAAGAGATCCACGATTTTAACAGCGATTTCCGGTTTCACCTTATCGGATTTCACCAGTTCATCAATGGCTGCTTGGGCCTTCTTCGGCTTAAGCTTGACAAGCTTAGTAAGGTAGTCCAGTGCAGCACGTTGCTCGTAATTAAGCTCTTCTTCTTCCAGCTGTTTCAATATTTCCTTGGCAACAGCACTGGCAGCCGGACTTTCCTCTATGATCTTCTTACCCAGCAATCAAAATCCCCCTTAAGCAGTTGACCCCTCACTCTGGGCTTTCAGATGTACTGGCGCTGAGATTACAGTCTTTGTGGCGTTGCCATCGTTTATCTCCACTAGATAGCTCCTGCCGCGCTTGCCTATTACCGTGCCGGTCCTGCCTTGAAACCTTGGGTGTGGCTGGCCCTTCTGGACGCTTGGCTCGAGCACTATATGGACTTTGTCCCCCTCATCGAAGCTCTTCATGAGCTTTGTCGTGGACAACAGCCCTTTTTCTCTAACATTCTTTCTAAGCTTGTGCCTAGTCTTGCTTCTGAAGCCTCGAGATCTCTGCATTTTCATCAATCCATTTATAAATTAATAGCTAAAAATTCCTATTACATCTATTTATTAATTTCTATGGTAGAAAAACATTTCAGTTCAATCTATTGTACAGGTGATTCATAAGTCCTATATACCAGAGAGTCATTGATTTTTGTGGTGGATTAAAATTGAATATAGTCCAATATAGTCTGATCTTAATACTCGTAAGTATGGGATGCCTTGTTACCAATAATGATGGGGCAGGAGAGCAACCAGTTCTAAGAACTCAAGTTGAAACTACCCCCGATCTAATAGGCATTGACGTAAACCCAGCGAGTAAAGTTTTAGTCCTGGGCGATATTGAGAACTATCAATTTTATGACGTCGTTCAATCTAGATACTATGATCTAGAACTCCTTAAAGAAGCTGGCATGAGCATAGAAACTTATCAAGGGTTCAAAGAATGGGGATTCATAGATAGCTACGCCGTTTCCTATGCTGAAAACATTGATAGGACGAGAGATGAGGGTATAGAGCTTAAAATTAGGGGAGTTCAAAACAGTATCGGTAGATTTGATAGTAAAGAGTCCCTTAGAAAAAGAATGGATTTTGTGGAAGAGGGCATTAACGCATCATTTTTAGTACAAGGAAGATTATCTGGAAAAAACTTCGGGGATAAAACATTATATGCAGATGGCTTCCCGATACTGGGGGGATTAAAGTCTTATTGGGCTCATGTTCAAGTAGAGAATTTCTACATAGAACTATACCTCGAATTCAATGAAGAAGGTGAATTATCTGACATGTATCCATATATCGAAACTCTTGTAAACAGAGTGACCTCGGATCAAATAGTTCAACCACCACCGATAAGTTAAGGGTTTTTTTGTAGAAATCCTCTTCTCTCATGCAGTATTAGGTCGGGGCTGGGATATGCTGGTAAAGGTAAGTTCTTTTTTATCAATTTCAGGTTATTCGGGTTTAGTTCTCTTGGATTTTGTAGGTGGTGGGGTTAAATATGTCGTACTCAATTTCGACCGTTAGGATACATCCATTTTGTACCGCAAGATTAGAGGTGTGAAGGGCACTTAACGAGGTGTGTTCAATATGTTGATAAGGCCGATACAAATTTGCCTAAAGCGGGCGAACGCCCTGGGAGGGCAAACCAGCATATATTAAACGTAAAATTGCGGCGATAGCCGCTTTCACTCGTTTCTATGGCGGGTTGTCAGAGATTGGCACCTCTCAGCATTCTCGCGAGCGGCCCCTTGAATCTTCCCTTTTTCAGGCCCTTTAAGGCCTTTTTCATGGTTTCATAATACTTAATGAGTTCCCTGACCTCTTCAGGAGAAGATCCCGCACCCTTGGCGATCCGCTTTATCCTGGAGGCGTTGAATTTGGCTTCTTTCCTCTCATGGTCGGTCATCGAGTCCATGATGTATCTGAATTTACGCATCTTCTCCTCTGTCTCATCGGCTTGTATGGGCAGACTCGCCATGCCCGGTATCATCTTTAAAACTCCGCTCAAAGGACCCATCTTTGATATTGCATCTATCTGCTCCCGTAAGTCGAGAAGGGTGAAGTCCCCCTTGAGTATCTCCTTTGCCCGGTCCTCATCCATTGCCTCCTTTGCCTTTTCCAATAGGGATTGCAGGTCGCCCATCCCCAACAGTCGTGATATGAATCTGTCGGCATCGAAGGTCTCAAGGGCGTCGATCCTTTCGCCAGTGCCTATGAATACGACTGGGGATCCAGTCTCCGCCACAGCTGATATGGCGCCGCCTCCTCTCGCAGAGCCATCGAGCTTCGTTAGGATCACGCCCGTAATGCCGATGGCCTCATGAAAGGCCTTGGCCTGGGAGCCGGCCTGTTGACCGATACTAGCGTCCATAATCAGGAATTTTTCGTCGGGTTGGAAGACCTTGTCAATGGCCTGCATCTCCTTGAACAAATCCCCCTCGGATTTGTGCCTCCCCGCGGTATCCAACAATATAACCTTTTCTGAGGCTTCTTTAAGGCCTCCTTTGACGAGTTCTACAGCATCATTGCCCCTTTGCTTCCCGCCGTATACATCAATGCTTAGGGGCTGGGTGAGTTGAAATAGCTGTTCATACGCGGCAGGTCTATGGGTGTCTGCGGCTATTATATACAGCTTCGAACCCCTCTTCGAGTAGTACTTGGCAAGCTTTGCAATGGTAGTGGTCTTACCGGAGCCCTGGAGCCCGACCAACATTATCTTCCCGGGCTTAGCATCGCTGACTTTTCCTTTTCCCAATAGGACGGTGAGCTCCTCGTATACTATGGTGATAACATGTTCCTTTTGGGTTAGGCCTGCCTTCGGCTTTTCCTCGAATGCCCTCTCCTCTATCCTTTTAGAGAGATCGAGGACACGCTTCACGTTTACGTCAGCGCTCAATAGAGCCCTCTGAATATCCTTTATGGTCTCCTTTACAAGGGCCTCATCCACGAGAGCTGCAGAGGAGAGCCTCTTGATGGCCTTGGAGAGGGAATCCCCTAGTTTTTCCAGCATGACAAAAAAGAAGGGAAGTGGGAATAAAAATGTTTGTAAGTCTTATCCTGCACTATTTAGAATAGAATCAAAAAGTGCCCTTAAGCCCTCGAAACTCAGATAATTGAGGACCTTTATGTTGTTTGTCCTTTCACTTTCCAAGATCCAGTAATCATGGTCTAGTTCCACAACAGCCGGTTTCGATGCGGAAACAAAATTCAAGTATCCCTTCTCACCATCCATCCAGAGCCTTTTGGTATCTCTACCTCTCCCGGTGATAATCGATACGTCCAAGGGCATATTAACCAAATCACCCTTTTGAAGGACCTCAACATTTGTACAATATCCCCCTTTGCACGGTTCAACAGATACACTCCCTACTGCATAGTCGGGCAACGCATTACTCCTTATCCATGAATCGAAGAACCAGCCAAGGCTTTCGCCGTAAACTCCCTCGGATACCTCTTCGAATGCTTCAATGTTCGCGCTTTTGCCTTTGAACTGTTGGATGTACGTGTCCATTATGTTGTTGAAACCTTCTTCCCCGACCACGTGGCGGAGCATGTGGAGTACAAAAGCCCCTTTACTGTATACAATAGCGTGATAATCCGGGCTGCCGTAATCCTCGCCGATCAGTGATATAGGAACGTCACTATCAACTTGGAAGTATTCCCTACGCTTACTCCTGAGGGATTGAAGCATCCTCTCTTCACCGTATTTGTCCTCAAGGTACATCATGGAAGAGTAGGTCGCAAAGCCCTCGTTTAGCCAGTGATTATTGGACGGCTCACTGGAGGTTTCAATTTGTACACCGAAGAAGGGCATGAGGTTATAACCTCCTTCAGCAGATATCAGGGCTCCCCACCAGTTGTGGGCTATCTCATGGGCTAAAAACTCCTCTGAACCTTGGCGTAGTAAATCCGCTTGAAGTAGGATGAAACCTTGGTCGCCATGCCCGCCGAAGAATTGGTCTGGCATCTCGACGACGGAAAACCTATTGTAGGGATAGCCGCTGAACTTAGAAGTATAAAATTCAAGTGTATTTTTTGAGGCGCGTAGGCATTCATCGGCTAAATAAAAATCTTCTTCGAGTAGATAACACGAAATTTGTACGACCTTCGAATCCTCACCATACCGACGATAGACATATTCTGTAGGGTTTCTGATCAACGATGAGGGTCCATTCACAACTACTGGCACATCGCCTACAACGAGCTCCGTGACCTTGATTCTATATTCCCCAGCTGCGAAAGAAATGCCATAAGCAGGTTCCACATCTTCCCAGACGTATACCCTCTTTTCTCCATGCTCTTCAATGCCAACGAAATCCCCAGAAGATATGGCGGAATAACCCTCAGGAACGATTATTTCGAGCCGCGCAGGAGCCCTAACTTCATGGATAGTTGGATACCACATCGATTCGTAAATCATATAGGTTATATCGCCCACGTAGCTCCATCTGAATCCCCCTTCCTCAGGGCCTGTTATTCCATCGTATTCTACAACGATTCTAATTGATTCAACACCTTTAACGCCCACGCCCAGTGATATTAAGAGTTCATCATCTTTATGAGTAAACTTTGTGGCCATTCCATCCACAGTAACTTGCTCTATCAAAAGGTCTTTGCTGAAGGCGAAAAGTATCTCGTCTATCGTTTCTTCAGCGGTAACATCCATAGATGCGATGGCATGGAATGAATGAGTATCGGGGTTTACATCGACACTGATATCATATCTAAGGATATCTACATTAACACTTGATAGTCCAGGATCATCTGCATGTACAAGGCTACTTGTAAATAATACAACCAATAATAAGGCTAACTTCGTAGCTTTACCACCCACATCTACTTCTTTCACGGATGAGGGGCCTCCTTCCTCGGCTTTTATATATTATATAAACTTCCTTTATTGCGACATAATTGTAACAGATATGGTATTTAAAAGTTTGGACCTTGTTCATAGGAAGTATCTGATACCAAAGGGCGCGTTAACCACAAAAGAATTAAACTTGGCAAAAACTCTATTAACCATATTTGACCAACGTACCTCCTCTGCAACTTGTGGTAATTGGAGCAATAGAGATGGTGATGACTCGGATCACGGAAATAAAAGCTGAAACTGATAACCATAAAACCTTCATGTTTGATACCAAAACAGATGCCATAGCAGGACAATTTGTGATGGTTTGGATACCCGGCTTTGATGAAAAACCATTTAGTCTATCATATGCGAAGGGAGACATGGGTGTAACGGTACTAAAACTAGGTCCCTTTACTTCTAGAATGCATGGCTTGGAAGTGGGGGATAAGGTAGGTATTCGGGGTCCCTTCGGCAGGGGTTTTAAGATAACGGGGACAAAGATTTTAATTATTGGGGGTGGCTGTGGCATAGCCCCCCTTGCTCCGCTCGTTGAGGAGGCGTGTAAAAACGGAAAAGAGGTTACAACAATCATAGGCGCGAAGAGTTCCAAAGATGTATTTTTTGCTAAGCGCCTGGAAGATGCCGGTGCGAGAATTATAATTACAACTGATGATGGCTCCGCAGGAATGAAGGGTTTTACAGTTGACGCATTAAGGAGCCTATTAAAAGAGGAAGACTTCGATCAATGCTGCACGTGCGGTCCAGAAGTGATGATGATAAAGGTTCTTGAACAGACTTGGGGTAAAATACCGACTCAAGCTTCATTGGAGAGATATTTCAAGTGCGGTATCGGAATATGTGGGCAGTGCTCTATAGATGAAGGTGGTTTGAGGGTGTGTAAAGAGGGGCCAGTCTTCCGGGATAAGGAGCTCGTGAACGGCGAATTCGGTAAATACCGGAGGGATGCATCGGGGGCCAAGGTTCCCTGGTGATAGGCCATGAAGTTCATCATAATCGATGCGAATGGTGCAGGGGAAACTGGTAGAGCTATCGTTGAATGGGTTCCTGCCAGCGTCAGGAGCATAGGAGGG
>CBDUVV010000022.1:0-11279 GCA_965370755.1 uncultured archaeon
GAGGGATGATTTAATCGAGGATTACCATGACGGACGGAGAACTATTTACAAGCAAAATTTATGAGGATTGGATGGGGAAGGTCCAGAGGGAAAAGTTAGAACAGATACTGAGGAATGTTGACATAAGGCAGGGCGCAAAGATCCTGGATGTAGGATCGGGCCCGGGATTCCTTTGCGATTTTATCGAAGATGTCATAGCTGTTGATGTGGACATTGAAGGCCTCACGAGAAATAAAGGCACAAAGGTCTTGGCATCGGGCGACAAGCTTCCCTTTATAACTTCTAGTTTCGATGCACTCTTCTGTCTGGATAGCGTTCACCTATTGTCTGGTGTAGAAGAATTTGGGAGGGTTCTAAAAAAGGATGGAACTGTAACCACGACGCTTTATTGCAACGAATATAACAAGTCTGAGAGGATGCAAGAACTAAATGATATCTTCTCGGGTTGGGAAATATTAGATGAGTTCTTTGTGGGCACGCAATACAAAGAAATGGACGCAGTCGTCGTCTGCAGGACTAAATAACTATTGATACATCATATCGTGGTGCTCGTTCCATGCCCTGGCGAACTTGGGGAACCAGCCATAGGAATCTAAGTATGGAAGATATACCCACTCATATTGGGGCTGAGGCCGCGCATGGAAGCCCCCGTATTTAGCGCTTTGATCGTACATCCGTCTCTTGTTTTCGTTAGTGAGGACCTCGTAGGCAGCGGCGATCTTCTTGAATTCCTCCTCCGCCTCGCCTTTATCCATCTTTGCAACGTCAGGATGATATTTCTTCGCCAGCTTTTTGAAGGCCGACTTTATCTCCTCCTCAGATGCGTCTTCAGAGACTTCAAGGACCTCATATAGGGTTTCTGCATCCATTTCCACTTAAGCTCCTGTAAATCCAAATATATTGACTAATCAATAATAATTAGATGACTTCAGCAAAATTATTAGACTTTAGGCGAGCAGGCCCGAGATTATTGTTTCAATATTCGTCGGGGATATCTCTGTAGCCACATATTGCCCCCCGATAACCACTGTCGGAGTCTGTTTAACATCATAATTTTTGGCGAGGTCTATGTTCAATTGGACGATCTCGTTCTTGGCCCCAGCGTTCAGTGAATTTTTAAACTGCTGAGCGTCAAGGCCCACTTCGCCTGCTATCTCGGCGAGGACTGCCGTATCGCTTATGTCCCGCTTCTGGTCGTGGTAGGCAACAAAGATGGCATTCTTCATCTCCTCACCCTTGCCGGAGTCCTTGGCGAGTTCATAGGCTCGAAGAGCGTTCACTGCCTTGGCCCCAAAGATGGGAAAACCAATGGGAACGACCTGGAGCTGTTCTCCGAACTTGGCCTCGATTTGAGGTAAAGTACCAGTATCGAAGCTATAACAGTGTGGGCAGAAAAAGTCGAAGAAGACCATCATGTGGACTTGTCCGGAGGCACTTGGGTCCGGCATGGTTGTGATCCTGGTGTATTCACCAGGCACGTTAGATGGAGGTTGAACTACTGATTGGGTTCCATCGTCATTGGGCGACCCCTTGAAAAAGAAAAACACCACGGCTAGGAGGAGCAACCCACCTACGATTAACTTGGGATTTATTCCCTTTTTCTCTTCTACCTTAACTATTTTTTTTATCTTCTTGGCCCGTTTTTTTCTTCCCATAGCTCATTCCTCATGGCAACCTTTCTCGCACGTCTCCCGTGCCAGGAGGTCCTCGTCCACGCCGACCCTAGTTTTCAGATTCAAGATGGTACCTGTGTTGGGGTCCACCTCCGCATCGAGGACGTTTAAGCCCTCGATGCCCCGACAGCCGCATTCTCTCTCGGTTATCCTTATGGACCAGACGTAGTCAGTCGTGCCTTCAATCCAAGTGAGATGGACATTGGTAAGTCTCTCGCTCTCATTGAAAAAATTTTCCTCTATGAAGGCGGCAGCCTCCTCATTGGCCTCTATTATATTAAGGGCCTCCTGACCGGTGACCTCCAACTTGAGACCTTGAGCCGATGAATTATCCGAATTCAAACAGCCACCTGTGAAGGCGAGGATGACTAGCAATACTAACAGTTGAACTTTCATTGCCATGATTTTCATATCTAACATTTCTTATGTTATATGTAATGCTAAGTATTAAAATATTACTGAGAGTAATAGAAACCACCGTAAAATATATATATTCCGTATAACGTCCATTCTGTTTCACGTGGTAAATGCATGAGTACGATAGGTCTGAAATGTAGAAACTGTGGAACGAAGTACCCAGCGGATGCCAGAAGCATATGCGACGAGTGTTTTGGCCCTCTTGGGGTAGAATACGATTTCGATGACATCGCAGAGAAGGTCAGCAAGGAGAAGATCGAGCACGGGCCCAAGAGCATATGGCGCTACAGAGAGTTCCTTCCAGTGGGCGACGAGATCGTGGACTTACAACCCGGATGCACGCCCCTTCACAAGGCTGATAACCTGGCCAAGAAACTTGGCATCAAGGAGCTGTACATAAAGAACGATTCAGTCAACCCAACCTTCTCGTTCAAGGACCGCGTGGTCGGGGTGGCGGTCTCAAAAGCTGTGGAATTCGGCTTCGACACGGTGGGATGTGCATCCACGGGCAACTTGGCGAGCAGTGTGGCCGCCCACGCCGCAAAAGCCGGGCTGAAATGCTATATCTTCATTCCCAATGATCTGAACCTAGGCAAGATAATCCAAACCCTAGCATACAAGCCCAATCTCATAAGCGTCGAGGGCAACTACGATACCGTAAACAGACTGTGTACAGAAGTATCTGGCTACTACAACTGGGCCTTCGTAAACATCAACCTGCGCCCATACTACAGCGAGGGCAGCAAGACCTTGGGCTATGAGGTCGCTGAGCAGCTGGGCTGGGAGACACCAGACAGAGTGATTGTGCCTGTTGGAAGCGGCTCCCTTCTTACCAAGATTTGGAAGGGCTTCCACGAGTTCAAGAAACTCGATTTTGTGGACGATGTGAACACAAAGGTTGTGGCCTCCCAAGCCTTGGGATGCTCGCCCGTGGTTCAAGCCTTCCTCAACGGTACCGAAATAAAGCCCATAAAACCGGATACCATTGAAAAGAGCCTCGCCATAGGGAACCCGGCGGACGGCTACTACGCCCTGAGGGTTCTCAAAGAGAGCGGTGGCACAGCAGGAGCCGTAACCGACGGAGAGATCATAGATGCCATAAAGCTCCTTGCGGAGACGGAGGGCATCTTTACGGAGACGGCGGGAGGCGTTGTAGTGGGCGTACTCAAGAAGCTCGCTGAGAGCGGCGAGATAGACAGCGATGAGCGTGTTGTTATATACATTACAGGAAACGGCCTTAAGACCCAAGATGTCTTGCTGGAGCACCTGCCCCCGCGGGTGAGCATAAAGCCAGACCTTGCGGAATTCGAACGGGTCTTCAAACCAAAGATCAAGGAGGTAGTGCAATGGCAGTGATTAGATTGGCAACTCCCCTGAGGAGGTTCAGCGCTGGCAAACCCGAGATAACAGCTGAAGGTTCTACCCTATTAGAGGTTATAGAAAATATTGAAAGTACGAGCCCTGGTTTCGCAGAGAAGGTCCTTGAGGACGGCGAGATCAAGAGGTTCTTGAATATATACGTGAACAACGAGGACGTCAGGCTTGGAGAGGGCCTTAAGACAAAGCTTGGGGAGAGCGACGTGGTCTCCATCCTGCCCGCAGTTTCAGGGGGATAGAAGCTCGTTGTCGTTGTTAATAATTTAAAAGCGAATTGAGGTGGTCATATGGAGATAAGTGAGTCAGATGTTTCGAGGGCGATAATAGAGGGGTTTACAAAGGACCTCTTAGAGCACACAAACACAGATGTCATCATAGTTGGCTCTGGGCCAGCGGGGCTCACGGCGGCTAGGTACCTATCAAGAGAGGGAGTTAAAACCCTCGTTGTGGAGAGGAATATTTACGCAGGCGGCGGCTTCTGGCAGGGAGGATTTCTATTTCCAAAGACGGTGGTCCAGGCGCCGGCCAACGAAATAGTGGAGGAGATAGGCGTGGACATGGAAGAGGTGAAACCAGGCCTCTACATTGCCGACTCATTCTTAGTTGTGGCGAAACTACTGGCCAATGCGGCAGAATCCGGCACAAAACTCCTGAACAGCACATACGTAGATGACCTCATATTCAAGGATGGCAGGATCAAGGGCGTTGTTGTAAACTGGTTCCCGGTCACCCAGATGCCCAAATTCATCACCTGCATGGACCCAATAGCGTTGGAGGCCAAGGTTGTAATAGACGCTACGGGCCACGACGCTGTTCTTGCAACCCGCGCTAGAGAAATCCTCGGATTGGAGCAAGAGGGCCTACCGGAGAGAAGGCACGGCGCCATGCACGTGGACAAAGCAGAGCAAGCGGTCGTAGAAAAGACCGAGGAGATAATACCAGGCCTTGTGATATGCGGCATGGCCGTGGCAAGCATCCACAGAACCCCACGGATGGGGCCCATATTTGGCGGAATGCTCCAGAGCGGGAAGAAGGCAGCAGAGATAACCCTCGAGCTCCTCAAGAAGAAGGTAGTCGCCGGAGAGGAAAGGAGCTGATGTGATTGCTGATATACAGTGCCCCCTTGGCTAAATGGAGATGCGTCTACAAGAAGTGCAGCGCCCAGTGCTGCGTAGGCGGCAGAGAGGTCACTGCGGGAGACGTAAAAAGGATCCAGGGGGTTACTGGTATGGAGCCCGAAGAATTCGCCGTTTTGGAGGACGAAAAGGGGCTCTTCAGGTTGCGAAACAGGAAGGACGGAGATGGATGTCACTTCCTCAGGGATGATTACTCATGCGAACTCCATGGTACCGAAGGAAAACCCCTTCTGTGCAAGATGTATCCCTTCATGTTCGACGGCATAGTGTACGGCGACGAGATATTCCTCAAGCTCAAGGCCGTTGAAGACTGCCCTGGCCTAGGCAAAGGCGAACAGCTCGGAGCGAATTTCGAATCACAACTAGAGGACCTCGCGGGCAAGTTCGTCAGGGAGCTAAAGGAATACCTCAAGCTCAAGCACGAGGGGCTCGAAGGAAAGAAAGCCCTGGAGGAGCTCTGAAGTGACCGGCTTAACATTGGACGAGATAAAGAGGTACAGCAGGCAGCTTGTCCTCCCTGACTTCGGTAGCAGGGAGCAGCACAGACTGAGAGATGCGAAGATAGCTGTAACGGGTGCCGGTGGCTTGGGTTGTCCTACGGCTACCTATCTTACGCTAGCTGGCGTAGGGGAGATCCACATCTTCGACATGGACAAAATTGAGCTCAACAATCTGAATAGACAATTCCTATATTCACCAGACGATGTAGGCAAGCATAAGGCTAAGATCGCCGCAGAAAAGCTTGGCCAGATAAACCCGTCCATCAAGGTGGAAGGGATAAACGAAATGATAACCTATGACAATGCCTTCGACCTTTTGAAGGGCTACGACGCTATAGTTGACGGCACTGATAACTTTCCAGTAAGGTATGCCGTAAACGACTCTGCGGCCGTAAACAAGGTTCCCGTATTCCATGGTGCCGTTCTCATGTATGAAGGCAGGGCTACTAGCATAATACCTGGAGAGAGCGCCTGCTTTAGGTGCGTATTCCCAACACCACCGCCAGTAGGGATGGTCCCTACGTGCAGGGAGGCTGGCGTCATAGGGTCCCTGGTAGGCCTTATAGGCTCCATTCAGAGCACTGAGGCCATAAGGTACCTTGCAGGGCAAGAAGTGGCGTTAAAGAACAGATTACTGATAATAAATGGCGATACCATGGACTTCCAGAAGCTTAAGATCCAGCGCAGGAGCGATTGCACTGCCTGCGGAGACACATTCGTAGCCCAACCCGTAGACGAGGCGTGCGATCCCCATTTTGCCGGGGAGTTGGAGGCTAGGGCTAGGTGGTGAGAAAATGGAGAGCATAGAGGTCACTGAGGAACTCGATATATGCGGCGAGAGGTGCCCAGACACCTTCGTCTACACGAAGATAAAGCTCGAGGAGCTGGCGTACAGCGGAGGCGGGATACTCAAGGTCATCGTTGATTATCCACCGGCTGTAGAGAACATACCAAGAAGCATTAAAGGCGAGGAGATAGCTTACGAGCTCCTGGAAATAAAGAACAACCCAGATAATACTTTCGAGCTCTTCATCAGGGCGCCGAGTGCCCAGTAGATGTATCTATTTCAACGACCTTCTTTCGGGATCTTGCGCCTCTGATTATCCTGACATCCCCCTTCTTCACCTTGAAATGCTCTGCTAGTAGTTTGATTAAGGCCTTGTTCGCCTTCCCCTCGACCGCTGGTGCTGTTACATACGCTTTGAACATCCCCCCTTCCTCAAGGATCCTATTCTTCTTCGCATTCGGGATTACTTTTACTTCTATCAACATTTGATGGCTCCCATTCCATCTAAAGCTTCTTAATCTCGCTGACCAGCTTGGCCACCATCTCCCGAGCGTCTCCGAACAGCATCATGGTTTTTTCGTTGTAGAAAAGCTCGTTGTCGAAGCCTGAGAATCCCGGCCTCAGGCTGCGCTTGATGACTATTGCGTGACGGGCCTTGTCGACGTCGAGGATTGGCATGCCATAGATAGGGCTCTCCGTGGCGTGCCTTGCCGCTGGATTTACGACATCGCTGGCTCCGATTACAAGAGCAACGTCCGTCCGCTCGAACTCCGGATTAATGTCCTCCATGTCGTAGAGCTGGGTGTACGGGACATCTGCCTCAGCCAAGAGTACATTCATGTGTCCGGGCATGCGGCCCGCGACAGGATGGATGGCGTACTTCACGTCGACATTTCTTTTTTCGAGTTGCTCGGCGAGATTACGAACGGCGTGTTGAGCGCGTGCTGCCGCCATCCCATAGCCGGGAACGATTACCACTGAACCTGCGTATGCGAGCATCATTGCCCCTTCCTCCGCGTCTATGGATCGGACGTTTTTTTCGATGCCGTCCTCTAATAATCCACCAGGCCCTTCGAACGCGCCGAAGAGCACGTTGGCCAGCGAGCGGTTCATGGCCTTGCTCATGTGTCGAGTTAGGATCATACCTGCTGCTCCGACGAGTGCGCCTGAGACGATGAGAACGTTGTTCGCTAAAATGAATCCCGCAGCGCTCGCGGCCAAACCCGAGAACGAGTTCAGCAGCGAGATGACCACTGGCATGTCCGCGCCGCCTATGGGAATCACGAAGAGTAACCCGAGGACCAGCGAGATACCAATGAGGACTAGAAAGAGTGTTTTATCCACTGGGGAGATAATCAGATAGGCGCCACCTGTCATGAATGAGAGGAGTAACAGGCCGTTGATATGCTGGTGCAGAGGGAATGTTATTGGCTTTCCGGTCAATGTCCCCTGCAACTTGCCGAATGCGATCAAGCTCCCAGCGAAGGTCACCCCTCCGATGAGTAGTCCCAGAACGATCGTGAGCATCGTGTCGTAAGGTACAGTCTCCGTTGTCCCCGTAAGCCGCCAGAATTCTCCCGTCGCTACTAGGGCAGATGCACCACCACCGAAGCCATTGAACAAACCCACCATCTGTGGCATGGCAGTCATCCTAACCCTCCTTGCGGCCACCGCTCCCACTAGGGAGCCCACTAGGATTCCGACGAAGATCATCTCGTAGTTCAGAATTTCCTGACTCAAAAGCGTCGCGACAACAGCGATAAACATGCCGGCGGCCGCCCGCTTGTTCCCCCTACGCGCCGATTCTGGGGAATTCAAATCATGCAGGCCAATGATGAACAAAGATGCCGCTATGAGATAGGTTACCTGGATCACTGATAGGATATAATCGCTCATGATTTCTCCTTTCCCTTCTTGAACATCTTCAGCATCCGATCCGTCACAAGGAAACCGCCGACCACATTGATGGTAGCCATCACAACCGCGACGAATCCCAGAGCTGCCGACAAGCCTCCATCGCGTTGGCTGGCCAGGATGAGGGCGCCGACGAGTACGATGCCTGAAATGGCATTCGCGCCAGACATCAGGGGCGTGTGGAGGGTCGGAGGGACCTTTCTGATAACCTCAAAACCAATGAACATCGCCAGCACGAATATGAACAAACCGTTAATCAATCCATGCACCATATTCATCTCGCCTCCAGAGCCGCACGTACACTCTCGCTGCGGATTATGCCTTCGTGTGTGATGCATGCGCCATCTATAATTTCGTCATCGAAGTCGAGGTGTAACTCGCCATTCTTCAACAGGTGATGGAACAGTGAGGAGATGTTCCTGGAGTACATCTGGCTGGCGTGAACCGGCATCGACGATGGCAAATTTGTTGGCCCCAGTATCGTCACACCTTTGTGTACAACTTCCTTATCTGCCTCGGTAAATGCGCAGTTGCCGCCCTGCTCAGCGGCGAGGTCAACTATCACAGAGCCGAGCTTCATCGGTGCCACCATTTCCCCGGTCAATAGCACTGGTGCTCGTTTCCCGGGCACCGCTGCCGTGGTGATCACAACGTCAGACATTTTGACATGCTCGGCCAGCATCTCCTGCTCACGCTTCTTAGCCCCCTCTGAAACTTCCCTGGCGTAGCCTCCCTCTACGACGGTTTCCTCTTTTAGCTCTACTTCCAAGAACTTGGCACCGAGGCTCTGCACCTCATCCTTAACCCCCGGCCGTATGTCGAAGGCCTCGACGACAGCACCAAGCCTGCGAGCCGTTGCGATGGCCTGCAGCCCGGCGACACCGGCGCCGAGTACTAGAACCTTCGCGGGGGGCATTGTGCCTGCGGCTGTCGTCAGCATTGGAAAGAATTTTCTCAAAGTGTTGGCCGCGATAAGCGCGGCTTTATAACCAGCTAACCCTGCCTGCGAAGTCAGCGCATCCATGCTCTGGGCACGGCTGATGCGCGGGATCAACTCCATGCTAAAGGCTGTTACCCTCCGCTCAGCCAAGCGCTTTACCAACGCTGGATTACCCAGCGGGTTGAGGAACCCGATCGATACAGCCCCCTCGCTGAGCATGTCGACCTCATGTTTTCCGTCTCTCTCTTGAGGTGGTCCAACCTTTAGAAGGACATCAGCCCTCCCGAAAAGGGATGTGGCATCGGATACGATCTCTGCACCGGCTTCTTCGTAGGACGAATCCGAGAAAAACGCCGCTTCACCTGCCCCAGCCTCAACCAATACGACTAGACCAGCATCGGCCAAACGGGCTACAGCATCGGGTACAAGTGCCACACGACGCTCACCAGCTCTGATTTCTTTAGCTACTGCTATGTCCATAAGCCTCAGGAAAATATCAATGCACTGTGTTGTTATATTTTTCGAAAAAAGAAAAAGGGAAGCCTAGGCCGCTAGGCCCAGTTGCTTCCTCTTGCTCTCTATATGCTCCACCAACATGTTCGCCGCTTCATGGGGGTCCGAGCTCCCTATGAACTTGCCGCCCAAAAGTCCCTCTGCGTCCTCGGTCAAGAGTTTGGTGACTACCTCGCTACCCTTTATTCTGGGCAATGGGTTCACATGGGTTGTTATCCCCAATGCAACGGCCCAGGTCCCTATGGACAATGCTTTCTCTGTCGCAGCCTCAGGGGCACTCGCCGCCACGGGCAAGTCCTTTATGGGAACGCCGAGCTTGTCTGAAAGTGCCTTGAGCAACACACCTATCCTGGAGTTGTCAACGCAGGATCCAAAGTGCAGAACCGGTGGCAGGGCCTCGACTCCCGCGGCCTCACCAAGGGCCTTGAGAACGGCTTGAAGTCCTTCTCCAGCCTTCTTGTATCCCGAGGGCGACATAAGTCCGCTTTTGGCATGTGCAATCGCCGCACAGCCCGTCGCCAATACCAGGACGTTGTGCTTTATCAGCTCCTCCGCTATATTCACGTGCATGAAGTCGTGTTTGACCTTGGGGTTATTGCAGCCCACAATTGCGACGACCCCCTTGATATTGCCGTTGGATATATTGTCTATCAGGGGCTTAAGCGGGTCATCGGGGTTGATTTTGCTCAGCACCTCGACTATGGATTCCACGGAGAATCCAACCATGGCCTCGCTCTTGAACTCCGGTATCTTCACCTTCTCCGGGTCCCTGTTCTTGAAGTTATCGATGGCTATCTTGACAATCTCTTTTGCCACCTCGTTGGCCCTGCTTTCCACGAACTCAATGTGCTCTGCTCCCGGAATCTTCGCTATGGGCGAAGTGGTTATCACTTTGGTGTGATAGGATTTTGCTACTTCAGTTATAGCCGGGTAGATGCACTGGACATCGACGACCACCGCCTCCAAGGCGCCAGTGACAACGGCCAGCTCGGAGTTCAATTCGTTGCCAGCCATTGGGACTCCTTGCCTCATAAGTAGTTCGTTTCCGGTGCAGCATATGCCGACCACGTTGATTCCCTTTGCTCCGACCTTCTTTGCTTCTTCATCTATTTCATCAGCGGCCTCAACGATCTTTTCTGAGAGAATTGGTACATGTCCGTGAACGGCGATATTGACGAAATCCTCTTTTAAAACACCAAGGCTCGCTTCGACCATCTTCGGGCTTGGTGTCCCGAATAAGATATCTTGTATATCTGTGGCCATGTGGAGGCCCATGTATCCATCAACCAACCCAGATTTGATCGTTCCCAGGGTTATGTTAACTGGGTCTGCGTCATTGCCCATAGTACTTCTGTGTAGGCTCTCGGTCATGGTTCTGTCACCACCAATTGGTAGGACGCCTAGCTTTCTCCAGGTTTCAATGCGCTCCTCTGGTGCATGCATCTTGATCCAGTTTAGAGTTCCATTCGGCTTCTGCCTGCCCAAATCCTCTAGAGCCTTTTCGGCTACTTTGATGGCTAGATCTCTGGTGCCGTCGCCCTCAATTCCAAGTGCAGCAGCTACACTCCGAAGCTTCTTTTCATCTTTTATCTCGTATGGTACCTTTCCCTCTGCCGCTTCCATCAGTATCAAAGCTACGTGCCTAGCATGGTCCATGTGCGAGGAAGCGCCACCACATACGTTCCTAAGCAAACCCCTGGCTACCATGGTGTCGGCTGTGGCCCCGCAAACTCCCCTATCGGCCGTCTTCGTTATCCTGCAAGGCCCCATCATACAGTTCCTACAAGAAGCACCATCTAGACAGTAGTTACACTGGGGTTCTTGGTCCTTGGATCTATCGAAAACCGTCTGAATACCCTCCTCGAAGGCTTTCTCCATCAGTTCTATGTTTGCCGGATCAATACTCATCTCCATGGGAATTTTCCTCTTGAGATGCAGTTTCTCCATCATCTCTTCCACCCTCCCATATTCTCTTAGTAAGAGATTTCTAAATCCCCTCCAAACATAGTTATGGATTTACAA
>CBDUVV010000023.1:0-11243 GCA_965370755.1 uncultured archaeon
GACTCCTAATAGTTGGGTTCTCAATTCGTTTAATGGCCTGGCGAATAGTTCATCAATGCCTCCTCTTTCCTCTAGAAACCTCACGAATTCTCGTAGTCTCTTCGCTTTCACCCTGAAGTAGCCAACGGGTTTCAAGCACCCCTCCAAGACCTCATCTTTGGTTCGAAGTATCCCATCCGGGTTAAGGATTCCGTTATCGCGAAGATTACTCATGGCTCGCTCAACGTTCCCCCAGGAGGTGTTCTGAGTTAAGATGGCTCCCGCTGCCACCTCGAACATCTGAGGTTCGGTTTTTGGATATGAATAATCCCCCTTGTGGTATCCTCTCTCGTCGAATCCCGGTTTTCTAGCCATCAGCGATATGGGCCACCACCCCTGTGGACCGTAGCATCGAAACAGCCTGTCGTATACCTCCTCAAGTGATCCACGCATGGAATATCTTTAATTTTATTCGAAGAGATAAAATGAAGCCATGGGAAAGAAGCAGGGGGTAAAGAAGGAGGAAAAGAACAATCGTCCTAATAAGAAAACTAAACAAAAAGACTCCAGTGACATCCACGCTCCCCAGAAGGTCGCGTATCCTTCGGACCACGATCCTAAGGAGAACAAATGGCTCAGGATTGCCCGGGAGAGGGACCAGGAAAAAAGCTAGTGTAACCAACCCGCTCATTGTCGTAAACCATATTTCTAAATAACGACCAGTCGAAGGTATTAACCATGGAGCGGAAAATACCCAATTTCGTCTTGGTGCTCAAGGGTGTAACCTACATAATGATAGAAGATGCCCACAGCCAGCCCATGCTCAATAGACTCGGCACCGTGGTCAGGAAGCCCCACAGGTTGGGATAGGTTCCTGCACTGAGTTACTTGAGTTAAGGTATTTTCCTCCAGTACTTTTCCTTAATCCCTCGAGTCCAATACCTTGGCCCTACCTTTAAAGTCGATGTAAGTTACCTCGTCTCCCTCGTTAATACTCCCCATAATATCCTCAGAGATGCTTGCATCGAGGACGCTGTAGTCATGAAGATCCATCACCTGACAAGTGCCTTCCGCTGTCTTGGATATGAGCTGCCCGTGCTTTCTTATGAGGTCCACCTTGTCGAACTTCTCATCGTGGGAGATGCTCAGAGCCTTTTTGTTGCCGCTGAACATTCCGACAGCTTCCAATTTGATCTTGGTATGAGTGTGTCTCGAGGTGACCACCGACTGGGTGCCCAATATCCTAAACGGCTCGCCCTCGATGTCGATATAGTCGCCCCTTTTAAGACTCCCAGCGTCCACCAGCAAATCTAACCACCTTCTGAATAATTATCCAAGAGTATAATAAAAAAGTTAGCTATTTTTTAAGTAGAACCTTCATTGGCCCGGGTCTTTTTCCTAATCAAGTACGCCGCTGGAAACAGAAGCAGGCCAAAGAGGTAAACCCAGGGCGTATCTTTACTGGTCGCACAACTCGATGGTTCCCAATCGCACTCGAAGATCGCTGCGAAGTAGCCGGCGGGCTCGCCATGAATTATAACGCCGAGTTCCCTATTTTTCGTGGGGCTGTGTTCATTCCAATTGATGCTTGAGACAAGAACGGCGTTTCTATCGACGATGACCCCTTTGGTATGCATCTTCAGCAAACCTAAATTCTCCAGGTCGATGAGCCTAGCCTCAAGATCCAATCCCTCCGCCCTCGCGACCCTATTTACGTATTCCACTGTTCTCAGGTTGCTCACTGGATTGTCTTCTAAGACATTGTACCAATAACTATCCAGGAGTATTCGCCCCTTAACACCTCTCCGAGAAGCGTTGATAACGGCCTCCAGAAACAAGTTTGGAGCCGTTGCGGGGGTGTCATGCCACTTGCTTCCCCAGTGCTTGTATATGTAGGCCTGCTCCACAAAGATGGACTCATCAGCAGATTCGATGAGACGGACTATGGGATCGATACCTTCTTTTGGGGCAGTAAAAAGTTCTAACTGGTAGGTACCAATGAATTCCTTCGCAGAGTACGTGGGTTCATAGGCCCCATCAGTGGGGCTCTTCTCAGGCATCCTCTTGGCTACTTCCCTCGGCTCACAGTCTGCGAGGTCCGCAAAGAAAATGCCAGCGAGGGATTCCGACATTTCCTCATCTAGGATCACTACGCCCCATCCTCTTCCCCCATATGTTCTTTTCTCGGGGAAGCCCGAGGTCCCCAGGTTCTCGGTGGCAATCAAGGAGGAGCTGTTGTCAACTATCACGTATTTAGCATGGTTGAACCTCGTTTCGTTGGATGAATAGAAGCAGACACTAGCTCCAGCCTCCATGAGTTGCTCAACGATCATAGCCTCGGCTCCAGGCACGCCTCCTACGGGAGTGGATTCCAGCATCAGTATTACTTGATTGCCTCGCAGGCTCGCCTCCTCCAATAAAGCGGCGACCGCGGGGTTGGTCACTGTGTAAGAATTTACATATATCGAGGTTTTGGCGTCTACTAACAATCTCTCGAGTTCGCTGAAGCTCGAATCCGGCGAGACAAATGCCCTCACCGCCTCCACTTGGAAGCTTTCGGATGCATATGCGATTCCTGGAACCAATATCGACAATAAGACCAGGATTGTCAACCTCATAGCAATACCAAACCTCCCACTAGATTACAAGTTAAGATAGGACGTGATTAATGCCTTTCGAAGTTCGGAAAAATGGTCTTGTTAAAAAGCTTTTAGAATGTATAACGCACCCCGGACCCGAATACGTTAACTTAATATATTTTCTATACCATTTGAAGTTCATGCGCAGGTATAAAGTCGCGGTCTTGGGAGCCACTGGATTGGTTGGCCAAAGGTTCATACAATTGCTCGCGGATCACCCCTACTTCGAGTTGGCAGACCTCACTGCCTCCGAGAGGAGTGCCGGGAAGAGTTACGTCGAAGTAGGCAAGTGGTATCTGGACGAGCCCATGCCCGACAGGGCCAGAAACGTTGAGGTAAAGGCGACCGATCCGAAGAATGTTGACGCCGACATAGTTTTCTCAGCCCTTCCATCCGCCATCGCTAAGAAGGCTGAGTCCAGTTTCGCGGAAGCGGGCTTCGTGGTGGCCAGCAATGCCTCCGCCTACAGGATGGGCGAAGATGTCCCGCTTCTGATACCCGAGGTCAATCCGGATCACTTGGATATACTGGAGGTGCTGAGAAAGAATAGAGGATGGGACGGATGTATAATCACCAACCCTAACTGCAGCACGATCGTTGCCTTCTTGTCGTTGAAGCCCATCTACGATGAATTCGGGTTAAAAAATATTTTCATCTCGACGATGCAGGGGGTAAGCGGCGCTGGATACGACGGCGTAGTCTCCATGGCGATGATCGATAATTTAATTCCTTTCATCAAAGACGAAGAGGAGAAGGTCGAGTTGGAGGGCATGAAGATATTCGGCGAATTCGATGGGAAAGCGGTCAAGGACGCTGACTTCACCGTTTCGGCATCGTGCAACAGGGTTCCAGTGTTGGATGGACATACGGAGTCGATCTTCGTTGAGACCGAAAAGGACTGCGACTTAGATGCAGTGAGGGATGCCTTCGCCAATTTCCAAGCCGTGCCCCAGGAATTGAAGTTGCCAACGGCCCCAAAGAATCCGATAATTGTTAGCGACGAGGCTGATAGACCTCAGCCAAGGCTGGACAGGATGCGCCAGGGCGGTATGGCGGTGACCGTAGGCGGGATACGTGACGACCCCATTTTGACCTTCAAATACACGGTGATGGGCCACAATACCATTCGTGGAGCTGCCGGGGCATCGGTTTTGAATGCCGAGCTCTTGCTCGAAACAAAGGGCATTTGAACTTGGCTTTGGAGGGGGATTACCATGAGCACCCTCGGCATCGACCACGGTACTAGAGCTGTTAGGTTCTACGTCGAACCTGAGGGCCTTCGCTTCGAGATTGGACGAGAGGAAGTCCTTGAGACGTCGGTTTTAGAACTTATAGAAGAGCGATTCTCCCTCGAAGAGATAGATCTCGTGGGACTGACCTATTCCATGGGCGATGGGTTGGACAAAATAACCGACATAAACAAGGTTGAGGATAGAGGGGTCCTGCGCAAGACCACCGGAGCATTCGTTGGAGGCGGAACTAAGGTCTACGACGAAATAAATAATTCAAAGCTAAAAGCTGTTGTCATACCCGGCCTGCACAGGGAAATCTCTGCCTTAGACCCACGCTTTAGGGCCCTCTATTCCCACTGCGCTAGCTCAGAGAAGGTCAGCCTGTCCTACCACGCTCATCTTGAGACAGGAGCGAGGAACCTCATTGTTTCTGACGTGGGTTCCAACACTGTGACCATTGGAATCAAGGATTCCAGGTTCTTCGGCGCAGTGGATGCTTGTTTGGGGGCAACTGGCATGTACCACGGCCCATTGGACCTACAAGCTATACGGGATGTGGATGATGGTAAAACCACCGCAAACAATGCGTTTTATTCAGCGGGCGCAACAAAGATGTACCAAGCGTCCTCACCATTGGATATATTGGAGCCTAAGGGCGGGGAAGCCGAACTCGCACTAAAATCCCTCATCCTAGCAGCAGAGATGGAGATAGCAAGTTTTTTTACGGAGATCTCTCCTGAGGCGATTGTCATTACCGGGGAGTTTGGCGTTCACGACAATATCTACACTGCTCTTGAGAAATCCCTTGGCGGCAAGGCAAAAATGTATAAAATAAATGGGTATTCAGCGGCTGAGGGTAGCGCTAAGATCGCCAGTGACGTTTTAGAGGGCAAGAAGGATTTTCTGGGCATTGGAGTTGACTTCGAATAACCTCTTGGAAAGGCAGGCCTAAAGCAAATTTTCTAATTGAACAAATATTATCATTGGTGCCGGAGAGAATGTCATTTTTGTGAAAATTAGAACGAAAACTTTATATATGCGTCCCCAAAAAGGATGGTTGCCTATGGGAGAGGAAAACTCTTTTTTTCATTCCCCATAGGCCCCCTCCCCCATTCAACTGAAGTAAGTTAAGGCGCAAAATATTCTGGCTTTTTTTTCTAGGAAAATTTTTATTATTGAGCCAACGACAATTATCCTTCTGAACTGTGGGCCCGTGGTCTAGTGGTTATGACGCCACCCTTACAAGGTGGAGATCGTGCGTTCGATTCTCACCGGGCCCATTATCCTTAAATGGCTTCCGAATGCAATTTTTCCTTGGATATGTTCCTGAGGGCGACGGCCGATAGACCGTCAGTGCGAAGCTGGAACGCCTCTGCGCTTACCGGTATCTCCATTCCCTCTCCTGTTTTTATACAAAACTCTGAGTGGGTGGCAGCCTCGTCGGGGTTATAAAGGGCTCTCAAACATTCGCTTGGGATTAGCATGTGGCCCGCCGCGCTGTGGCAACTGAGCAACTCGTCCCAAGTCATCTTGCCAACCACATCCTTGGCCTTCCACCCTGTGATTGCCTCACTTGCAGGATTCATGGCGACTATGGTCATATCATCGTCGACAAGAAGTATGCCATTAGGGTGCTTGTTAAACAACGCCTTGAAGACCTCTCCCCCCATTACTCTTGGGGTCTCACGGGCCTCTTTAACCTTCACTGCTTCGCTTAGCAAATGGGCGACTCCTTTTACAAGGATTTCCCGTTTAAATGGCTTTGCTATGTAATCGTTTACACCTACACGGTAACCCCGTTCTATGTCTCCTATTTCCTTCATAACCGTGAGCATCAATATGGGTGTGTCCTTATTCGTCGGATCGCCTCCCCGTATGGCCTCTACAACCTCCCATCCGTTCATTTCTGGCATCATGACGTCAAGGATTATTAGATCCATCTTCTCCTTGGTCAAGCGCTCAAGTGCCTCTTTCCCAGAGGAAGCTATAGACACCTTGTACCCCTCCCTTTCAAGGGCAATTTTCACGAGCTTGACGATGTCCCCCTCATCGTCGACTACCAAAACCCCCATTAGTATAATTATTATACTTCCGAGCTATTAAATATTTTCATGGAACGGCTTAAAGTAGAGTGGGACAGTTATGAGATGCCGTCCTATGGCTTTGATAAGGAGCGGAAGGAAAAATCAGGGATCGTAGGCGGTCTTGGGGTGGTTTCTGACGAGGTGCTTTCAAGGATATCGGGGGATGTGGACATTGTGGGGATCGGTATGCATCGCCTCAGGGGCAAGGCCCTTCCCAACTACGAGGAGATAGACGGATATAAGGTTGTAAGGCCCCTCTATGGCTTATTTCCCGATGACGCCATCAAAAAATGCCGGGAGTTGTTCCTCAAAGCCGGTTTCGAATTCAGCCCCGTGCACGCCCAAGAGATACCTTATCTTCCATTCCTCGCCGACTACGGGCTGGCCATACCTGAGGTGAGATTCTCCAGCAATCCAGACGTCATCTGCGCCCATGATTGGATGGCGATCCTTGGAGCGTACGAAAAATCCTTGGAGCTTCAGGTTCCCCTCGTCGTGTTCCTTCATTCCCTCGAGTCGGGGAGACAAGCTGGGATGGTCCACACCCCCCTCGGCCCCGCGGAGGCGATCCCTCATGGCTACTACGCCGGCAGCAGGAGCATACGGGACATGGAGGTGATAGGCCTAAAGCAATCTGACATCTGTTTCACCGTCGGGAAAACCATGGTAAAAGAGGTCATAGACGTTGGCAGGATGCACGGCGTACCCGTTGAAGAAGTCAAGAGCAAAGTCTACCCGATCCACCACGGGGTAGATACCAAATTATTCCGTCCCATCAAGACCGAAAAGGAATACGACTTGATATTCGTAGGGAGATTCGCATTGGTTAAGGGCGTCCTCGAGCTCATAGACGCCGTTAAGATCCTGAAGACGGTGCATCCTGACATTAAACTCATGCTCCTTGGAGGAGGCGAGTTGGAGAAGGAGATCGAGAGCAAGATACAACGGGAGGACTTATCCGACAACATTATGGTCTCCACTAGATGGTTCCAAAAGGAGGAGAAAGCGCTCGCGATAAACAAGGCAAAGATAGCCCTGGCGCCCAGCAAATACGAGCCCCATGGCCAGTTCGACCTTGAAGCAGGGGCGTGCGGAGTCCCATGCATTACTGGCACCGGTGGCTTCATCGAGAGGATGATCCCCGACGTTACTGCTATGCAGTGCGACCCCTTCAGCTCAAAGGACATATCTGAAAAGATCAATTCCCTGCTTAAGGACTCGGAGAGGTTAGAGGAGATGGGCGTCAACGCTAGGGCCTTTACCGAAAAATATTTTGACTGGAATGAACGAGCTACCATATATCCTAAAATATTCGAAGCCATTGTAGAGGGAGACTACTCGAAACTCAAGGAGCTCCCATTGGTAGTAGAAGTCGGAGAAACGGAGTTCGCTTAATACGTTTTTAAGCGGCCGTAGTCTAGCGGTAGGACTCAAGCTTCCCAAGCTTGCTGCGCGGGTTCGATTCCCGCCGGCCGCACTATCAAATGATGTATCAGAGGCGGATGCGACCATAAAGGTTTTATTTGCTCCCGTTAAGATGGAGTCACATAGGGTCCATTAGGACCCCGAAGCATGCGCTTCATTTATATACTCCATTGCGATTAATGTAGGGAGTTACTGGTAAAGTTAGTGTTGGAAATGGCAAAAAAAGAAGAAGAGTTCAAGCATTTAGTGAGGATCGCGGGAACCGATGTGGAGGGTAATAAGAAAGTGCCCTATGGTCTTTCCAAGATAGTAGGGATAGGCCTTCGCACCGGAGAGATCCTCTGCGAGCTAGCGAAAGTTGACCCCGCTAAGAGGATGGGCTACCTCTCGGACGCCGAGGCGGAAAAACTGGGCAATCTCGCCGAGAACTTTCATGACCAAAAGCTACCAGAATGGTTATTCAACAGGAGGAGGGACTACGACACGGGAAAAAACGTCCATGTGATAAGCCCGGACATAGCGATAACCTTAAGGGATGACCTTAACAGGGTGAAGAAGATCAAATCCTATAAGGGCGTCCGCCACATGCATGGTCTACCAGTGAGAGGCCAGCGGACGAGGACGAGTTTTAGGGCCGGTATGACTGTAGGTGTGAGCAAGAAGAAGCAACAGGAAGCGGCAAAGGCCTCAAAGGCCACGAAGAAGTAGAGAGGCGGAGTTGAATGGGAGACCCACGTAGGCTTAAGAAAAAATATACGACACCCAGGCATCCCTGGAGGGCCGACAGGATCGAGGCTGAAAAGAAGATTCGTAAGGAATATGGATTAAAGAACATGAGAGAAATATGGAAGGTCGATTATTTTCTCAGAGGATATAGGAGGCACGCCAGACGGCTTTCGGCTATGGAGACGGAGCAGGCAAAAAAAGAGGAGAAGCAGCTCTTGGGCAGGCTGGCACGGTTGAATCTTATTGGAGAGAACGCGACCCTTGACGATGTCTTGGCATTGAAGATGGATGGGGTTTTGGAGAGAAGGCTTCAGACGGTTGTGCTGCGCAAGGGCCTTGCGAATACCATCGGTCAGGCCAGGCAGTTCGTTGTTCACGGGCACATCTCCATCGGCGGCAGGAAATTAACTGCCCCCGGCTATCTTGTGAAGAAGGAAGAAGAGAATGACATCAAATTCACCGCAAATACCGCCGTCGAGGCAATAGTCAACCAACCAAAGGCTGCTGCTCCGAAGGCACCGAAGGTCAAAGCGGAGGCGACCGAATAATGGCAAGCGAAAATAGGAATTGGGCTGTGGCCCACATATATGCATCTTTCAACAATACGATCATACACATAACGGACATGACTGGCGCTGAGACCATATCCCGGTGGTCCGGCGGGAGGGTTGTTAAAGCCCACCGCGATGAGAGCTCGCCTTATGCTGCTATGCAGGCCGCCATGCGTGCGGCCGAAGAGGCCAAGGACAAGGGGATTATCGGCATTCACATAAAGGTTAGGGCGCCGGGTGGAGCTAGCTCCAAGACCCCAGGGCAAGGAGCCCAGCCCGCTATAAGAGCCCTCGCAAGAGCAGGGCTCAAGATAGGCAGGATAGAGGACGTTACTCCCCTGCCCCATGACGGCACCAAGGGCAAGGGCGGTAAGAGGGGAAGGAGGGTATGAAGTGAAGGTGAAAGTTACAGGGGCGAAAGGAAACTCTTTGACCCTCCTACTGGAGGAGTCAGACCCGAGCTTCGCCAACACCCTCAGACGGGCCATCATTCGTGATATTCCGACCCTCGCAATCGAGAACTTAAGACTCCTAGAGAACGCCTCTCCCATATATGACGAGATAATAGCCCACAGGCTCGGCTTGATCCCGATTCCCACCGATTTAAAACTTTACAACTTCAGGGACGCATGCAAGTGCAAGGGAAAGGGCTGTCCTAATTGCACGGTTTCATTCACTCTGGAGAAGCAGGGGCCATGTACAGTGTACTCTCATGACCTCAAGGCCGATGACCCCAAGATCAAGATGCCCAGGGGCATAGCCATTCTCAAACTCGGGAAGAACCAGAGGATAGCCCTCGAAGCCGAGGCCATACTGGGGACGGGTAAAGATCATGCGAAGTGGCAGCCCGCCCTCGCATCGTATAAATATTATCCCGAGATAACCGTTGGTCCAGAATCTTCAAGGTGCAAGAAATGTTTGGAGATATGCCCCACGGGAGTGTTCACTTTGGTCAAAGGCAAGCTCAAGGTGACGAACCTTGAGGCATGCATCCTCTGCAACGCCTGCGTCGAGACGACTGATGCAGATGATCTGAAGGTTGTTGGCCGGGAAGATAAGTTCATCTTCAAGGTTGAGGGCACTGGGGCCATAGACCCCAAAAAGGTTTTCAACGCGGCGTGTGAATTAATAGTCGAGAAATCCAAGGAATTGGAAACACTGCTTTAGGCCGCGGGGGTAGCCAAGTCAGGTCAACGGCGCAAGGTTGAGGGCCTTGTTCCTTAGTGGATACGAGGGTTCGAATCCCTTCCCCCGCACTTCATTGGCTTACCTCTACCCTACCATAATTGGTTGTCATTATATTCATAAATGCGGCTTATACAACTATTTAAATTTAGAGGCTATTAATAAAAACTTGAAAATGAAGCTGGATAGCATTGAGGATGTACAACGTCTCATCGATGATAAGATCGGGGGAAGCCTTACTCTTGAATATAAAAGAGAACTCGATAAGAATAATAAAGATATTGCCAAGGATATCTCGGCTTTCGCCAACACCAAAGGCGGGACAATAATCTATGGATTAGAGGAGAGTGACGGGGTCCCGGTAGCTGTCTCCTGGATTAAAGGTAAAGCGTTGAAGGAGAGAATCGAGAATATCGCATTGTCAGCTATACAACCGGAGATAACTGACCTGAAGATCACTAGGATCTCTAAATCCGGTAAGGATAATGGGTCACTCCTAGTGGTTGAAATACCGGAAAGCCTGTCTGGATCTCACAAATGGCAAGCTCTAATTCGTTATCATCCAACTTTTTCACCACCCTTGTGTCTAGCGTCAGCTATAGTCTATTAGTAGCCTATTACATAGACCTATTTAGCCAGCCTATTAAGCAAGTTAACTGATATAGGTTATGTAGCAAATCCTCCACACACACCGCGTGTGGTAATTTGTTTATACTAAAAAACCCCCCAATTTAAGGTATAGAGCAAGGGGTTGTGTTTAATGGCGACTTTTTTAACAAGGAGTGGATTACTGACTCAAGAGGAGTATGACACAGAGAGGGATATTTTGATTCATTGGCTTGAAAGGGATAAAGCAGATCTCTTGGAAGGATTAGATGAAAAAGGTAGAAATCATCTAATGAATAAATGGGCATCTGAAGTATTGAGTATGGGAGGGACAGATGCCTATGAAAAATGGAAGAATAAAGATGTTGGGGGAAAACCAGATAGGGGAATCGCTGTTGTCCCAGCATTGAACGATAAAGCAAGGGGTGTCTTCATTAATGCTGTTGGAAACAAATGCGAAAATCCAGAGTGTAAGTCACCTTACATACTGGAGGTCCACCCTATCATCAAGAGGTTAAAGGGAGGAACTAACAAATTATATAACCTTATAGTCCTATGCCCAAATTGCCATAAATTAGCGGAAAATGGGACATATAGGAAGGCTCAATTGGGTGCTTGGTCGAGACCACAGGATAGGAAAAGATTCAGCCACTGGATAGATTGGAAATATTAATTTTGTAGAAATCCACTCACTTTAAATACAATTAACTTTCAAACTGTTTTTGGATATATGAGGGTAGTTATGAATAAGAAAATTATTCTTGTTTTATTATTACTATTGGGTGGTTATTTATCAGGATTCTTCAAACCATCACC
>CBDUVV010000024.1:0-11040 GCA_965370755.1 uncultured archaeon
GCAGAGACGAGAATAACGTGCCGCAGGGGGCCTATCGAACGAAAGTGCACTCTTTCCTAAACAGGGACGGAAAGCTGACGTTTTTCCCACGGCTGTGCATGCATTGCGACAATGCGCCCTGCGTCAATGTATGTCCTACCAAGGCATCCTATAGGCGGGAAGACGGAGTCCTCCTCATCGACTACAAAAGGTGTATCGGGTGCAAGTACTGTATGGTGGCATGTCCCTACGATGCACGATATATCAACTTCTCTAGGAAGACCGCCGACAAGTGCACCTTCTGTTCCCACCGGGTAGACAAGGGGTTGGAGCCTGCCTGCGTTGACATATGTCCGCCAAAAGCACGGGTCTTCGGCGATTTAAACGATCCTAACAGCAAAGTGTCGCAGCTGCTTGCTAAAAATGATGTAAGCGTTCTGAAGCCCGAATTAAAAACATCTCCAAAAGTATATTACATCGGTTTGGATACCGCCCTCGATGGAAGGAAATTTGAGTTAATAGAACTGGAGAACGAAATAGAACACAAGTACAACATGCCGCCCCATGAGCACCAAGCAGATGAACCTACACGTGTTGGCAACTATAGGTTCTCGAACAACTACGGTCAACCCAAAGAGTGAAATCTTGGAAGAAATAGATTTTTAATACTGTTAAATTAGGATTTAAGAGTAAACCGTGCTTATTTAAGCGTATTTTAATTAAATTAAATTTATCTATAAAAAAGGGTTAAATATCACTTCTTTTAAAGAGAATTACAGGTGAATTTAAATGGAAACAGTAAAAATTAAAAAGACATTGTGCGTTGTTCCGGGAATTGGATTGCCAACCAGTGTATATTACTTCGTGACTTCTAAAGACTTGCGCAAAGCCGCTATCAAAGGGCTCCTCCTTATACCGGCTTCTGCCTTTGTGCTAGCCATGTCCGTCGTCATGCCAATACCTGGGGCGGTCCTCCTCTTAGCGGGGGCTTACCTATACTGGGGAACAA
Organism: uncultured archaeon; assembly: GCA_965370755.1. GTDB lineage: Archaea > Hydrothermarchaeota > Hydrothermarchaeia > Hydrothermarchaeales > JAZGAD01 > CBDUVV01. Next base: position 989 of record CBDUVV010000024.1, read on the forward strand.
TATCCCTATTGGTCGGAGCTGGTTTTTTAACTCTGCTATTCGCGAAATTCTTCACCGCAAGAGTTCCGGAGGTAGAGATAAAAAAGGAAAAGATTCCACTTGGAGCTTTCTTAAAGCCTGAAGAAGTTCCAGTTAGCGCCGTTAGCCCAAGCTACGAATAAGAGGACACAAACAAGACCGGGGTAAAATCCGCCGGTTGTACAAAAAGGAGAAGAGTCGATGAATGGATACAAGCTCCAAAGGGCCACTTGTATGGTCCCAGGTATAGGGACCCTAGCTAGCATATATTATCTTTTGACCAACAAAGAGATGAGAAATGCTGCAAAAAAGGGGCTCATGCTCTTACCTATTTCGGCTGCCCTCCTTTCCCTCTCTTCAGTTATCCCTATCCCCGGTCCAGTGTTATTATTGGCAGGCGCCTACTTATACTGGAGTATATTAGCTTTGGCCGCTGGATGGGGAATCCTTGCAGCTCTGATAGTTATTACGTTCATTGTTAATACTTCAGCTGGCAAGATCTCAACACCACAGGTTTATGTGAAACCAAGAACGCAACCGCAACCTGTAATAACTTACGAAACTTCCCAAAAAAGCCCTACTGATTCATCTAATAATTCTAACGAAACTACTGATACACCAGCTGAATCTAAAGCAGAGCTTATTCTACAAGACCCAGAAAGCTTGAAATAGAGCGCGATTTATTCTCGGATAAACCATCTTTGTCTACATGACCCTCATTGTCATGGGCTGCATGAGGAAGACGATGCTTATTACCGCCACCAAAAGCACCAGTAATGAGATGGGCAAAAACCCCTTTATGACTTTACTTTCTTCCCCATACAACCTTTGAGATATCCTCAGGGCTGCCACATTTGAGATAACAAGCCCGAATAATACCAGCGCGACTTGGATGTATTTGTGAGTGCGCATGGACAATATCGGCATCGCAGAATAGTCCCTCGTCCCAAATAGGTCCCATCCAAAGCCTAGGGGATCTGAGAGAACAGGTATCAAAATGGGGGCTTCCATCAGCAGGTGCATCACATTATGAGCGAGATGATATGCCAGCGCCAATGGTATCAAAGCGTAGGCAAACCCCTTAAAGACACCCCATGGTGTGTACCTATTGATGCCTGACAGGGCCCTAGAGGCCCAAGAGAATACGTAGGTTACCGCGGATGGGAATATCATGCTCCCTATCAGAAGCGCCGTGAAAACGAGGTAATACACCCCCCAGGAGGTTTTCATACCAAATTCCATCCAACTGGGAAACATAGTGAATCCATGGAAAAATGTCAATCCGAGGAGTGAGACAGCCAGAAAGGCCTCTTGTGTCTTAAATAGTTTAATTCCCGCAAGCTCTGAACCCGGAGGCCTGATGTTCAAAGCTAGATTGTCATGGGGGCAAGTCTTGACGCATTCCATGCAGAGGATGCACGAGTTGTTTCTTTTCATGCCCCCAGCGTAAATGAGAACGGGGCATGGATCGCCCTTCTCGCTCCCCTTAATGCATTCCTTGGTGCTGCACGACCTGCAAACGTCTTTATCTCTTCGCCTCAGCTCCAGGGGGGATACCGAGGAATAGATGCCCTGGATGGCGCCTATGAAGCATAAATGCATGCAGAACGCTCTTCGTTTGAACAACATGGCCGTGAGGATGGCCAAGCCCATCAAGAAGATGAGAAAATATGCTGTGTATCTCGGTAAATAGGTGATAGAGAAGCCCAGCTCAAGCCACGTTACGCCGATGAACAGGCCAATCGCAGGATAGATGTTGTTGAGCCTTCCAGGCCACCTGAGATTTAAACTTAAATCCCGCCGTTTGATCCACGTTGTAACCGTGTGCCAGGGGCAAATGAAGCACCATGCCTTTCCGAAGAAGAGTATCACGATTATTATCCCGGTCCACCATATAGTCCAGATGGCCACTGTGGCTATATTCGCCCCTCCAACTTGGGCGCCGAAGAGGCCAGCTATTATAAGGACAAGGTATATCGCCAATACGGGTGTTTGGAGTATGATCGGCAGCCGCCTGGATTTGAGGGCTCGATCAAGGGGTGAGAATCTGAGCATATCAAATTTGTATTCCCGAACAGGTGCCGTCTTGACCAACTCACCTATGAAGAAGAGGAAGAGAAAAGTTATTGCAAACGCCAGGGATACGCCGCCCAAGAGTAGGCGCATGCCTAGGCTTGATACGGGCACCATGAATGGAACTTCGACGTCAGTTCCTTCGTCTGAAAAGCTCACCATGGCCTGATATGTGCCGTCCTCGGGAAACGAGTATACAGCTCTATAGAGGTCTCCTGGCTCTGCAGCGACCGTAGTTAGATAATTCCCCTTGTGAGATAACTCCACAGATATATCAAGGCCTCTTAAGGGAACTCCTGCCTTCTCAACGTATATCAGAAGGGTAGTAGGCTCCTTGGACTGTGGCTCCATGGGGATATGGGAAAAGCGTATCCAGTAGTCGTCCACGTAGGTTTGCTGGACGTGGGCATGGACCGAGGGAAAATAAAAAAAGAGTAAAAGGAGGACTAAGAGCTTCTTGGACATCCGGGACGAAATCCTCCTTCAGCTGGGTGCCGGAGACGGGCTCTCTGTCGTTCTATAAGTTCGAAGAACGTAGCTGCCTACTAACACCCAGTAGCCTACGTAGCCCACCAACATGAAGAAGGATGGGGTGCCGGTGCCGTGGTAGCCGAAGAGCATGGCCAATATGGCTCCCGTCAAGCCAGAGGTCTCGGATATCCCCTCGTAGGCCTGGTCGGCCGTGAGCTCGTGACCGGCCGTCCACTGGTCCTCCCAGACGAGGATGGGTATGACCCTTCCCTCCTGAAGGGCGTGGATACCGTTTACGGTTATGCCAGCCGCAAAGATCACTAATAGTATACTGGTATATTTGAAGAATTTTCCTAGATCGAGCCGGTAGACGCCTTTGAACAGCATCACAGCAAGGGAAACGGACACGATGAGTCCCAATGCGAAACCTAAAAGGGTTCCACCGGGTTCTGTTACGGCCGCAGCCGTCAAGAAGAGTACTGTCTCCACACCCTCTCTTAAGACCACTATGAATGACAATGAAGCGATCTTGACGAGTTCTCCGGTGGATATGGCCACGTCAACCCCCTTCTGGAGCTCGCCCTTGATCTCTCTAGAGTGCTTCGCCATCCAAAATATCATGTACGTTAGCACCACCGTGGCGGTTAGGGCAGCGATTCCCTCGAAAATCTCCTCGGATTTCCCCTCCAGACCGCCATATACGGCGTTGAATACAATAGCTAGGATGGCGCTTACCCCTATGGCGCCTCCAGCACCCAGATATAAGTATTTATTCAGATCCCGCCTCCCGATTTTCGCCAGATAAGCGGCTATAATTCCAATGATGAGCGCCGCCTCTAAGCCCTCTCTTAGGGTTATCACGAAACTCGCTAGCAAATTTTCATCCTCCTTTATGAATTTGGTTAGCCTAATTAGGATGTCCTAACATATAAAAAGTTTTCTGGTGTCTTGCGCTATTTCGCAGTATGATATGACAAAAAAATATTTTGTGCAATGGAGGGTTCTAGCAATTAAATTTATGCACGATAGATGGGTATATCTATTATATAGAGCCGGGGTGACAGAGAGGCCATGTGGACGGCTGCAGACCGTCATACCAGGGTTCAAGTCCCTGCCCCGGCCATAAGGAGTCTCAAGGAGCGTTCTCGTGTTACTGTATAACACTCTGACCCGAAGGAAAGAAGAATTCGAACCCATTAAAGAGGGAGAAGTCGGGATATACGTCTGTGGCCCAACAGTATACGACTATCCCCACATTGGCCATGCCAGGACCTATATAGCCTTCGACGCCCTCGTCCGCTATCTAAAATACACGGGTTTCAAGGTCAAGTACGTGATGAACATAACGAACGTGGACGACAAGATCATCAACAGGGCAAACGAGATGGGGAAGGACCCACAGCAACTTGCCGATGAATTCGAGGAAATCTTCTTCGAAGACATGAAATCTCTCGACATTTCAAGGGCGGATCATCACCCCCGAGTCACTGATCACATAGAGGGTGTAATAGAGACCATCGAGCGGATAATTCACAATGGCTACGCCTATGTTGCAGTTGGCGACGTCTACTTCAGCGTTGGCAAGGTGGAGGAATATGGGAAACTCTCTCACCAAAGTCTGGATGAAATGATAGCCGGTGCACGGGTGGAGCCCAGCGAAAAAAAGAGGGACCCCATGGACTTCGCCCTATGGAAAATGGCGAAAGAGGGCGAGCCCTCGTGGGATAGCCCTTGGGGGAAAGGAAGACCGGGATGGCACATAGAGTGCAGCACCATGTCCAGCGAATATCTGGGAGAAAGCTTCGACATCCACGGGGGCGCCATGGACTTAATCTTCCCGCATCACGAAAACGAGATACTCCAATCCGAGGCTGCCACTGGCGAAACGCCCTTCGTGAAGTACTGGGTCCACACAGGGTTTCTCAACGTTGAGGGGGAGAAAATGAGCAAGTCCTTGGGCAACTTCATAACCATAAAGGAGCTCCTCGAGAAGCATGACGCGAGGGTCTTCCGCTTCTTCGTTCTCTTGTCCCACTACAGGAGCCCCATTGACTTCTCAAATGAAGCCCTGGACAAGGCCAAGCTCGGTTTGGAGAGGCTATATGACACCATCGAACGTGCCCGTTCCTTGAAGGTGGCAGAAAAGACAAAGCTTGCCGAGGAAACAAAGAAAAAATTCCTATCCGCCCTCGACGACGACTTCAATACGCCCAAGGCCATAGCGGTGCTATTCGACCTCGCTAAGGAGGTGAACAAGATGGAGGCGGTGAGTGAAGATGTTGTTCTCTTCTTCGATGAAGCCTTGGATGTGCTCGGCTTAGTGAGAGTCGCTCGGCTCACGGAAACCGCCAGGGATAAAGTCTTGGGCCTAATCGAGGCCCTTGGCTCGTCAGCAGCTGCAACTGACGATGAATCCCTCCTGAAGACCATCGTTGAGCGGAGGAATGCTTACAGGCGACGAGGGGATTACTCGACAACCGATAAGATACGTAGAGAATTGGCCGACGTCGGAGTGATCCTTGAGGACACAGCTGAGGGTACGACCTGGAAGCTACGTCTGTGAACTACCCTCCGCAGTCGAGGGGCCTTCTTTTCAGTAATCTTTTTAACCGAACGCGCCCAAGATGTCATGGCTAGATTAGCCCCAAATTTCTAGAGGGATTAGATGAACTACACAGTCTTGGTTACAGGCGGCGCTGGTTTCATCGGTTCCCACATTGTGGATCTCCTTGTCTCCAAGGGTCACCGCGTTGTAGTGATAGACGACCTTTCCACGGGGAAAAAAGAGAACCTGAACGATAAAGCCGTATTTTACAAATTGGACATCCGCGATGAAAAGCTGGGAGACGTATTCAAAGAAGAGGATATCGACTACGTTGTACATCAAGCCGCGCAAGCAAGCGTCGTGAAGTCCCTAAAGGACCCGATGTTCGATGCTGATGTGAACTTGTCGGGGGGTATCAACCTTTTGGAGTATTGCAGGGAGGTCAAGGGAATAATCTACGCTTCCTCCGGTGGGGCGATATACGGCGAGCCCCAGTACCTACCCGTAGACGAGGAGCATCCCAAGAAACCCCTCTCGCCCTACGGTGTGACAAAATATGCCTTCGAGAAATACCTAGGCGCTTTCCATCACATATACGGCATCAATTGCATCTCCCTCAGGTACAGCAACGTCTATGGGCCCCGTCAGGACCCATATGGAGAAGCGGGAGTTGTAGCCATCTTTGCAGGCAAGATGCTAAAGGGCGAGCAGCCCAGCATATTCGGGGACGGTGACCAGACGCGTGATTTCGTCTATGTGGAAGACGTGGCACGAGCAAACGTGCTGGCGCTGGAAAGCAACATTGAGGAAGGCGCCTTCAATATTAGCACCGGCAGGGAGACCTCGGTGATCCAAGTCTTCGACGTACTAAAAGAGCTCACTGGTTACGATGGTGAAGCCAAACACGACGCACCCATACCAGGAGAGGTTCAGAAGTCCGCCTTGGATTTCGTCAAGGCTGAAAAGGAACTTGGATGGCGTGCCGAAACCGACATTAGAGACGGGATGGGCATGTTTGTCGATTATCTTAAAAGACGTGGTTCCGCTTAATTCTGGACTGAGCCCCATAGTTAACTTTAAATCAAAGAGCCCAGCACTATCTTCCGAGGGAAATGGACGAAGAGAAAACTCTAACTTATGCGGTGATAGCCGCCTCGATTATTGCAATCGTCCTTTTGGGATATTTTACTTTTAGAGGGGAAAGCGAAGTGGAGTTAGTAGAACTTTACTTCCAAGACCCGGACACTCTTCCTCAAGTAATGGTAATAGGAAGAGAATACGACATTGCATTCGAAGTAGTTTCTCATAAGAAATCTGAAGAGGAGTTCACCTACGTTATAGAAGCCGAGGGAAAAGTTATAAAGGAAGGTAAATTCTTCCTGTCACCTAGCGAAGCAAAACGTGTATCCGCCTCTTTTGCAGCGAATGATCTTATTACCAATCTTACCTCTCATAAAGTAAATGAGTGGACGTCGACAGGATCCTCCGATGACCCCCAATTGTTTTTGCAGAATTACATCGCCCCTATGGAGTTCGGGAGAAGACCCCTCCCTCAAGAACTGATTCTATATGTGACGTCCCAGGGGGTCTCAACCGCAAAAAACGTGTATAAATATACAGAATTAAAAGAAAATGAGTTGATAATCGGGGAGAACAATATAACGGTAGATATTACCGGTTCAGACATAAAAATTTTCCATGCGAACGGCATGAAGATATATGATTACGTTACTCAACGCCTTAAAGTAGAAGTGGTAAATAGCGCCGGGGATGAATGGGTAATTTCCTCCATTTATAAAGTCACACCCAGGAATTACGGTACCCTAGCCGAAAGTTACATTGAATAATCGGAGGCTTGCTTTGATGTTCTCTATACGAGATTCTCGCCAATAATCAGATTTTCCTATATTAGAGGGATATAATGGGCCAAAAGAAAAAGCGAGTATTGCAGCTTACACCTTATTTCCTTCCGTCTATAGGTGGAATGGAGTATCATGTTTTCAATCTATCCAAGAAACTTCAGCAGAAAGGCTTCGACGTTGAGGTGTTAACGAACTCCCCTGGGCCTGGTTTGTATGATGGTATTACGGTTCATAGATGCAGGAATCTTTTGAAAAGGAAAAAGGCTGGATTTTCGCCGGAATTGCTATATAAATTGTTGGCCCTTGACTATGACATCGTACATGTACATGCGCCTTTTCATTTCGGTTTCGAATTTGCCATTCTTTTTTCGAAACTCCTTCGCAAGAAACCGGTTGTTGTGACGGTCCAAATGTACCGAGCTAGAAGAGATCTCTCATCAAGGATCTATGATAGGTTTGTCTACGATAAAAGCCTCAAGTCAGCGGATGAAGTCATGGCAACTACGACCGGTTATGTCAAGGGCGAAAAAGTTTTCGAAGAGATATCGGATAAAATTTCCATCGTTCCAAATGGAGTGGATACTACTCTCTTTTTCCCTATGGGAAACAAGGGCGCGCTCAGGAGGGAACTGGGATTAAAGGAAGACGATAATATGATGCTTTTTGTGGGCAGCTTAGAAAAAAATCGAACATATAAAAGGCCCGATATGCTAATCAGGATTCTACGGGATTTAAATAAAAAATTGAATATCTATTTGGTAATCGTTGGGGCGGGGGAGATATCAAGAGAGTTGAAGACGTTGACAAATACCTTGGGATTGGAGGACCGGGTATGTTTCGCTGGACGAGTGGACGATTTGGATCTGCCAAAATATTACTCTGCCGCAGATGTATTCGTATTGCCTTCCAACAAAACGAAAGAGGAGGCCTTCGGCATTGTATTCCTCGAGTCTATGGCCTGTGGAACCCCAGTCGTGGGCTCTGATATACCTGGTGTAAGAGAGGTTATAGGGGAAGGAGGGCTCGTCTTCAAACCCGGGGATGAGAAAGATCTAATACGTTCAATATTGTGCTTGCTTGAGAATGAGGTTGAATGGAAATCTAAAAGTGAGAACGGTAGAGATAGAGTATTGAGAAATTACGATTACAATACTATCGTTGAAAAGGTAATCGAAGTCTACGAGAAGGCTTTATAGGCCCTTATAGATTTTCACATATCCGCTGTCGTAAACGAGCGACCTCCCTTCTACAGTAGGGGGTTCATAACGGGGCTCTTCTACCGCTTCCTCAATAGAAGACAGGAACACATATTCGCTAGATCCGTGCCCAAAGTTCACATTGTTTAATGCCTGCGCCGAGTTTTTGACGTAGGCGAACCCAATCCGAAAGTTGGATCTACCACCCCATACATTGGTGTCCCTGAGGTTTCGTCCTATCCATTTCAGGCCCGCTTCCTCTGGTTGCGTGTAGAAAATCCAATTATCCGTGAGCAACGGTTCGTTTGTAGATTTCATTAAAGATGCCAAGGAAAAGAAAATTATTAATATTACGAAAATGGCTTTTGCCTCCCTTTTTATTCCCACATGAATAATTTTATCAATGTATAACCCGGCTAACGGAATTAATAAGAACATCCAGAGGACGAAAATGCGTAGCTTAAGATTGCTACCTATGAACTGACTTTGAGGACCGGTCTCTTGGGCGAAGTCCATTATAACAGAAAAGAGCAAAAGAAAAGTCCATGCCAAGAAGAAGTTGATAAGTTGTAAGGAGCGGGTTGGAACCTTTTTTTGGTTAAGTACGTTGCTAATAATATGTAGAGCCATGACAAAGGCCAGGGGTATGATTATCCAATCGATCAAGGTCAGCAGTATCCACGTGTGATATTTAAAAGAGGACGGATTCGATCCCCAAAAGAATCTTGGCATATTAATCAACAAAAGAACGTAAATGACAGCTACTAACACAATAGACAAGTAACGCATTTCCTTGCTATGGCGTTTAATAACTCTTATAAAACGATCGAGGGTTTTCCTCGCCTCATGTCTTAATATAAAAAGGTCTATTAGGACCACTAAAGTGGAGAAAAATAAGAATCTCTGGATGGGGGGCAATCGTGTCACAGTCCCTAATAATTGAGCCCTTAACAAAGATGAAATCCACAGGGAATATTCAGCTGGAGGATAAATCTTATAAAAAGTAGTTATGAGAAAAACATAGGGGATTAGTAGGATTGTCAAAGTCCGATGTACGCCCATATTTAAAGACCATTGAGCAGTTATGGCTCCGATGATCAACACCCCAACAAGTGAGGCTAAAACTATCATACCAAATAAGAGGTTAAATGAGATCAAAGCGAAAACGAAAAGATAAAAAGTCAGTAAATAAGGGATGTTTTGTTTCAACTTAAGATTATTCGACGAAATTTTCAGTATGACTAAAAATGCCGCTAACATCAAGTAGATAGAGAACTTTTCATGGGTACTGCGGTTAACTGAGATTAAGATCTCCGGTTGAAGCGCAAGAAGAAATATGGATATTATCGCTATTCGTCTATTGTTTAGAAATTCCTGGAAGAGGACGTAAGCCATCACGATGAGAAGGAAACCTAGAGCTGGATATAGGCTCTGTAAAGTCTGAACCGATAAGCCAGTCACATCGGAGATGGAAGCAGTTAGCAATTGGAATCCAAATCCATTTTTGTACACGATGGTCGGGGTAAGGGTTCCACTGTCTTGCACTGCTTTAATGAACACAGTCATCCACGAGGAATCGGAATCCGTCCATCTGCCCGAGTATCTTACTACCAGAAACAGATGGGAGAGGAAAGAATAGATTACAACTAATAATAATGGTGACCAAATTATTGATTTTTCCTTATTGAGAGGGTACACAGACATTTGTTTCTCATCTGTCTAGTATATACATTTATTTTGCGGGAAATAATTAGTTTACAAACGCAAGAATACTGTAAAAAAAGTAACGTTGCTTATGGGCGCATATTGCAATTTTCTGGACTTTAATGATAAGAAGATATTAAATGTTTGAGGAAAACTCACGGATCTCCCGATTCCCGTGTAAAA
>CBDUVV010000025.1:0-10551 GCA_965370755.1 uncultured archaeon
TGTAAGAAAATCGTTTGCATTGTGACATCGGTTTAATGAATAAATCTATATATCATTGTAACTCAGTTTATTGCTGGTTGAAATGGATGTTTCTGAGGCCGTAATAAACACTGCGTTGGAACTCGCTGACAAGGTAAAGGCCGATGCCCTTCTTGTGTTAACTGAAAATGGTTCAGCTTATGACTTGGTCGCACAACAAGATCTAAAAATCCCGGTTATCGCTGCAACCGCCAACGACGAAACCTTCGATTATTTGATTAAAAAAGCCATGATAAGCACTTTAAACATCGAGTTTTTGGATGTGGAAAAAAGAAAAGGTCCTGATAGGAGCTTTGCCCTCAAGCTCCTGACAAGGGGGCCTTCCGAGTCATCCCAAGTAGAGGATGCGGTCGTAATCTCTATGAACAAGGGTATACTACGCCAAGGGGATCTCATTGTTGCCGTCGGCTCAAACCTAGACAGTGAGGGCAACTCCATATTCATCTACACCATTAATAAAGAGAAATTGGATTTCACGTTGTATGAGTTCTTGAGGGAGGTGGATATTAAGCATGAGGTATTCGAATCGGCACTAAACATCGCCTTGGAAATAGGCAGAGAAGGGCGGGAAGGACGGCTTATAGGAACGGCCTTTTTGATAGGGAGCTCAAAAAAGGTGATGGGGATGTCAAAACAGCTCATCCTCAATCCATTCGAGGGTCACCTTATCGGTGAGAGGATTATAACAAACTCAGAGATTCGTGAAACAGTCAAAGAGCTCGCCCAACTGGATGGAGTCTTTGTGATAACTGGTGATGGCGTAATAGAGGCAACTGGACGCTATCTTACTGTGGATACCAGCAAGGTGGATGTACCCAGGGGTTTAGGGGCCATGCACGCCGCAGTGGCTGCGACGACCCTGGCCAGCGATGCCATCGGTATAACCGTGTCTCAAAGCGGGGGTATAGTTAGGCTACTGAAGAAGGGTGAGATATTCATGACCATAGAGCCTCAGAGGAGGATATCCCTCCGCACCGAGAGTTTGAAGGCGACCTTCACAAAATATAAAAAGTAGATTTTACTAACTAGAGGGGATTATCATGCCAGGTCGTAACATTATCGTTGAAGGAATTGATAGGACACCAATTGAGCAACAGAAAGTTGTAGTTGTAGAAATAAAAGGCATTGGACATCCAGATTCTTTAGCCGATGGAATAGCTGATGCGGTCAGTAGGGCCCTCTGCAGAGAATACAAGGAAATGTTTGGAACGGTACTCCACCACAATACCGATCAAGTGGAGATTGTGGGAGGTAGAGCCGCACCTGAGTTCGGTGGTGGTCAGGTGCTCAGTCCTATTTACATCCTCCTATCTGGAAGGGCTGCCACTTTCGTCGGGGATAAACTCGTGCCAGTAAATAAAGTCGCAATAAAAGCTGCCCGCGACTACATGGAATCATCCGTAAGAAACATCGATGTACACAACGATCTAATTATTGACTCGCGGATAGGACAAGGGTCCACTGACCTCATGGACGTTTTTTCGAGAAAGGGAGAAGTTCCCTCCGCCAACGACACCTCCTTTGGGGTTTCATTTGCACCTTTCTCGGATGTTGAGAAGCTCGTGCTCGAGACAGAGCATATGATGAACTCCGATGGTTTTAAAAAGAAAATACCAGAAAGCGGCGAGGACATAAAAGTCATGGGTCTAAGGGAAGATGAAAAGATTACCCTGACCATAGCCGATGCCATGATCTCTCACTACATCCCCCATTTGGATCACTACATCGATACTCTTGCGAAGATGAAGGAAGAGGTCATCGATCTTGCAAAGGGGATAACGGATAGAGAGGTTGAGGTGGCAATAAACACTGCGGACGATGTAGACAGTGGCTGCGTCTACATAACTGTTACAGGCACCTCAGCAGAAATGGGAGACGATGGAAGCGTCGGTAGGGGGAATAGGGTAAATGGGTTGATAACTCCAAATAGGTTCATGTCCATGGAAGCTGCCGCGGGGAAGAATCCTATAAACCACGTGGGAAAGATCTACAATCTGTTGAGCGCCGAGATAGCCAAGGACATCTCTGAGATGATCGATGGAGTTAATGAAGTGTACATTAGAATCCTCAGCCAGATTGGAGTACCCATCGACAAACCGAAGGCAGCCAGCGTACAGCTCCTTATGAATGATGGTGAAGACTTTGACACGGTTAAGGCCAAGTGCGAAAGCATCGTGGATTATCAACTCGAAGACATAACGAAGATAACTGACATGGTGATAAACGGGGAGCTAACAACTTTCTAAGAATAATCCAGTGCTAAAATTAGTGTAATTCGATACTGCTATATGCCTAGGGGTCTCATCTCTTAACTTAAAAATAGTTTAAACAAGGCCAAAAATATAACGGCGCCATCAAGCGTTCAGGATGAAGTCAGCCATTACTTTGAGCTTCAGAAGATCCTCCACGAACTCCGGTGGAATATCCCCCTCTCCGCCTTCCTTCATTATTACCCCCATCACCCCTACACCCACCCTATCCACCATAACTTTTATTTTAAGGGCATCCACGACCTCTGCTTTAGTCCGACCCACAACAAGTATGAGTTCCGTCAACCTCAACAACTCCAATTTCCTATCATTCGCAGCTTCGATCTATAGGGGGCGTTTACAGTTGGAAAAACGATGATATACGTAATGATTCCAGTTGGATATAAAACTTCCTCTATACCAGGGTCCCGATCACATCTCCCCTCGTTAAAATTCCTATCAAATCCCCGTTATAGTCAACCACCGGAAGCCTGTTTATCTTTTTGCTGCCCATCAGCTTTGCGGCTTCGCCAACTGAAGTGTCCAAGGTTACAGTGATTGCCTTCTTCGTCATTATCTCCTCTACAGGTGTCTTAGCTGTCTTGGTTACAATCTCAGAAATCTCATCAAGCTCCTTCTTCATCTTTACGGGGAACTCTATAACATCCAAAGGACTGGGGAGGAATAAGTTGATCTCAATATTTTTTTCCTCCAAGAGTCTCATAATGTCCCGCTCACTTACGACTCCCACAACCTTTTTGCCTTCTACTACAGGTGCGCCGCTGATCCTCTTCGTCCGAAGCGACCACGCAGCAAAATGAATGGGATCAGATGGTTTGAATGCCACAACATCTTCCACCATTATGTCTCCAACTTTGGTCATGGATACACCCCTGCTTGATGAATTCCCATGGTTTCCTCATAGCCCATCATAATATTCATATTTTGTATAGCATTACCTGCTGCACCTTTAACTAGATTGTCTATTGCCGTCACTATAATACACCTCTTTCTTTCTTGGTCAACCTCAAAACATCCTAGGTCCACATAGTTCGATCCACGAACCCCGCCCAGGTGGGGCGTCTCGCCTACATTCAAAATCCTCACGAACTGTTCTCCTGAGTAAAATTCTGCGTAGAGGTTTCGGATCTTCTCGCCGTCTACATCTTTCGTGAGGAATGCGTGGATAGTGGTTGCGATACCCCGCACCATCGGCACGAGATGGGGCACGAAGGAGATCTTTACGTCCTCTGCAAAGTTTCTTAATTCCTTCTCGATCTCCGGCAAGTGCCTGTGATTGGAGGTTTTATAGGCCAGCACATTTTCGTCCGTCGTCGAAAAATGGGTCATAGGCCCCGGCTTTGCACCAGCGCCAGATATTCCGCTCTTGGAGTCGACAACAATCTTGTCGTTTATTATTAGACCTTCTTTAACGATGGGGGCTAATCCGAGGATCGCTCCAACGGGATAGCAACCGGGGTTTGCCACTAGCTCCGCGCCAGATATCTCATTCCTATGAAGCTCCGGCATGCCATATACCGCCTTTACATCCGGATATTCATGGTGAACGTTGTAATATTTCTCATAGAGCGCAACATCACTGAACCTGAAATCCCCGCTGAGATCGACGACCTTCATGCCGTTTTCTAAAAGTTTCGGTACGGTCTTCATGGACGAACCGTGAGGCAGTGCCGTGAAGACAAAGTCGCAACGAGAAGCAACCTCATCCGCCCCCAAATCCTCAAACTTGATGTCCAAAACACCCCTTAGATTAGGATGCGCATGGGAAATATCCTTGCCCTTTAGGCTCCTGGAAGTTGCACACACGACATCGCATTCGGGATGACCTGCGAGGATTCGAAGAAGCTCTCCACCAGTGTAGCCAGAGGCACCAACAATGCCGACTTTCATGAAAATCAGAAGTGTTTTATACCCCCTTTGATTTAAACCTATTCATGCATAAAATAGCCGTCATACCTGGAGATGGTATCGGGCCAGAAGTAATGCAAGAGGGAATCAAAGCCCTCGAGGCCGCTGGCGATGCCACCGGTGTTAAATTCGACTGGATTTACTACCCCCATGGTGCAGAGCACTATCTAGAAACAGGGGAGGTGCTCACCCTCGACACCTTAAAGGAGATGGAAAAACAGGATGCCATTTACCTGGGTGCCGTAGGCGACCCGAGGGTGAAGCCTGGAATACTGGAGCAAGAGCTACTGTTGAAGCTCAGGTTCTACTTCGACCAATACATAAACCTCAGGCCTGTGAAGCTCTACCCAGGCGTACCGTGCCCGTTGAAGGACAAAGGGCCAAACGAGGTGAATTTCTACGTCGTCAGGGAGAACACCGAGGACTTCTACGTGGGGATAGGTGACACCCTCTCCTCAAAAAAACACTCCTCCACGCTGGAAATCAAACGCGAAATATACGAGGTGAAATTCGACATTGATATAACTCAGGACAAAGACGCAGAGCTCGCCTATCAGGTAGGGGTGGTGAGCAAAGCGGGGGCGAAACGGATAATGGAATTCGCCTTTGAATTCGCTAAGAGAAAGGGCTTCAAGAGGGTTACGAGCGTGGATAAGGCCAACGTACTCACCCACGTTTACGGGCTTTGGCGGGAGACCTTCGAGGAGGTTGCTAAGGGATACTCGGATATCGAGACTGAATTTTCTTTCGTTGACGCCATAACAATGTGGTTTGTCAAGAACCCAGAGTGGTTCCAGGTGGTAGTGACCCCAAACATGTTCGGCGACATAATAACTGACCTTGGTGCCATGATCCAGGGAGGAATGGGACTGGCACCCGGCGGGAACATTAATCCTGAGGGCACAAGCATGTTCGAGCCCATCCATGGCTCGGCGCCAAAGTACAAGGGGATGAACAAGAGCAATCCAATAGCCGCCATCCTCGCGGGGCACCTGATGCTTGAGCAACTGGGAGAGCAAGAATGTGCTGATTTGCTCGAGAAGGCTGTCGCAGATGTGCTGAAAGATGGGAAGGTCAGAACCTATGATATGGGCGGCTCATCTAAGACGAGCGAGGTCGGGGACGCTATTGCTAAAAGGATTGAAGAAGGCGTTTAAACTTCTCAATCAAATATGTTAATCGACCTAGGGGATTATTTGCGGAATCACCATCCATTGGGCTGACCAAATGCCTGCATCATCCCTTCCAAGGCAAACAATCCCACCCATCTGGAAATCCACTATTTTCTCATTTTCATCTTGACATATCAAGTGAGCTGAGAGCTTACTCAAATAGGGCAAGTGCCCTACTATGACTATGTCTTCTTTTGTTTCAGCTAGTCGGTCAGCCCAAATCGATGGATCGTCAAGGGGTTTTAAACCGTCTGCCTCTTTGACCCCCTCACGGGGATTCAAATACTCAGCCAAAGCATCGGCCGTCTGCCGAGCCCTAGTCTTCCCGCTATGAAAGATTGTGCTTACCGGGATATTCGTGGTTTCAGCACTAAAGGCTGCTACCTTCCTGATATCTGACCATCCCCCTTTTGATAGAGGCCGCTCTGGGTCTTCCTCCTCACGCTTCGGTTCAGCATGTTGCACCAAATACAGGTTCATAATTATCACCTCCCTAATATCATTAAATCCAACTTAGTATACAAAAGTTTTGAAATTTACGTGGTAATTCGGAACACACAAGCGCCACATTTTAAGTAACACGTAAGAATAATTCATCCCATGCGTGTCATCCTACTTGGAACTGGTTATGCTATACCAACCGCAGAAAGGGTTCACACAAGTGTCCTAGTCGAGACCTCCAAGAATCTCATTCTATTTGACTGCGGCAGCGGAGTGCTTCATCGTCTTGCTCAAGCCGGTTACGATTCAACTGATATTAGCGCGGTGTTTCACACTCACCATCACCTCGATCATAATTCTGATTTATTGCCACTATTGAAAACAAACTGGCTTAAGGGAAAAACCGATATGAGAATTTTGGGCCCCACAGGAACCAAAGGGTTGCTGGACAGACTCTTCGACGCCTTCTCATATCTACAGAGCAGGTTCGCCCTTGAAGTAACAGAGCTAAGCGATGGTGATGCGATAAAACTAGGAGACGATATAGTGGAATGCAAAAGTACGGAGCATGGCCCTGACGCCCTTGCGTATAAGGTCACATCGAAGGGAGTTTCCACTGTCTACTCCGGGGATACAGAACCGTGTGCAGGGATAGCGGAACTGAGCCAAGGTGCTGATCTTCTAGTCCACGAGTGCAACTTTCTCACCGATGACATGAGAGGCATAAAGGGCCATTCGAATCCAGTTTCACTAGGGGAGGCTTATGGTGACATCGGAGCTAAGAGGCTGGCGCTAGTACATCTCCCATCTGAAATAGTGGATTTTGAAGACCAAGTTCTGAGCACAATTAGCAAATATTTCCAAGGTGAAATCCTCATTGGGAAAGATCTGCTAACGTTGGAGCTTTGATATGCGGGGCATCATATTGGCTGCCGGGGAGGGTACAAGGCTTCTTCCCCTTACAAAGTACATCGCAAAGCCGTTGCTACCAATAAAAGGAAGGCCCATTATCGAACGCGTAGTGGAGCTACTCAGAGAGTGCGACGTCTCAGAGATCGTCATTGTTATAGGACATCTAGGAGAGCAGATAAGAGAACACTTAGGTAATGGAAGCGAATTCGGTGCGAGAATTTCCTATAGGGAACAAGGGGACCTTAAAGGCACTTCAAAAGCAGTCGATGCAGCAAAGGACTTCATATCTGGAGATGTTTTGGTCGTTGCTGCTGATTGTCTTCTCCCCCGAAAACATTTGAAAGACCTTCTTGACCTCCATACAAGCGAGGATTGTGACCTCACCCTGAGCCTAAAGGCGTTACCACCTGAGAAAATCCTCTCCTCTGCCACCGTATCCATGGAAGAAGATGGCACCATTTCTAGGATCATCGAAAAACCCTCGAAGGATGAGATTCTCAGCGGCATCGCATCCTCACCTTATTATGTTTTCAAGGACACCGTCCTGGAGTACTTGCCCAGGGTCAAGCCGTCAAAGAGAAATGAGTACGAGCTTGCAGATGTATTCCAGATGCTGATAGATGATGGTCTCAAAGTGAAGGGATTGGTCAGTGCAAAGTGGAAACATTTATCTGATTTAAATGACCTCATCGGGTTGAACCCGGACGAGGAGGCGAGGGATAAGAAATGAAGGTCCTGATAACCTGCGCATTGCCCTATGTCAACAATGTCCCTCACATAGGCAACGTAGTAGGGTCACATCTGCCCGGAGACATCTTCGCTCGTTTCTGCCGCTTAGCGGGACACGAGACCCTATACATCGGCGGTAGTGATGAGCACGGAACTCCAATAGAGGTGGCTGCAGCGAAGCTGGGAGTAACACCGAAAGAACTCGCCGACAAATATTACGACGTCCATAAAGAAATCTACGATTGGCTCAACATCTCCTACGACAATTTCTCCAGGACCTCCCTCAAGGAGCATCACCGCACAACCCAGGACCTCTTTATGAAGGTCTACGAAAATGGCTATGTGAGCGAAGGCGTAATGAAGCTCCCCTACTGCGAAAAGGACGAGCGAGTGCTGCCGGACAGATTCGTTGGGGGTATATGCCCCAAATGTGGATACGCAGACGCCAGAGGAGATCAGTGCGAAAAATGCTCAAACCTTCTAAATCCAGATGAACTTAAAGAACCCAAATGCATCCTCTGCGGCACAAAGCCGGTCATGAGGGAACTAAAACACCTATTTCTCCACCTTGACAAACTCCAGGACGGCCTCGAGGAATGGATTCAAGGCAAGAAGAAGATTTGGAGCCCTCAAGTCCTCAACATGGCCATGGGCTGGATAAAGGAAGGATTAAAACCCCGGTGCATCACCCGGGACATCAAATGGGGGGTGAAAGTCCCCATAAAGGGCTATGAGGACAAAGTATTTTATGTATGGTTCGATGCCCCCATAGGCTATATCTCGTCCACCAAAGAGTGGGCAGTAAAGAAGGGAAAGCCAGAGGAATGGAGGGAATACTGGCAAGGCGACGCCAAGATCTTCCACTTCATAGGAAAGGACAACATCCCATTTCATACCCTCTTTTGGCCCGGTATGCTGTTGGCAAATGGGGAATATACATTACCATACCGCGTCGCCGGGCTGCAGTACCTGAACTACGAGGGCGACAAGATATCCAAGTCCAAGGGATGGGGCATATTCTGTGAGAATCTTCCAAGATCCGGTCTCAGTTGTGATATCTGGCGCTTCTACATGACTATGCTTATACCCGAGACCGATGATACCGAGTGGAAATGGAAGGAGTTCATGGGACGAGTTAACAACGAACTCGTGGCAAACCTCGGGAACTTCATTTATCGCACCCTAAGCTTTATTAAGAATAATTTCGATGGCGTAGTGCCGGAACCCGATTTGAACGAAGAAGACGAGAAGCTACTTGGGCTTGGAGAAGTGTACTCGGAGGAATTGAAGAAGCTCTCTTGGGACGTTAAGTTGAGGGACGCTCTGCGTAAGGTTTTGGAGTTTTCCGACCAGGGAAATAAGTATTTTCAGGAGAACGAACCCTGGAAGGCCATTAAAGAGGATAAGACAAAGGCCGCGACCACGGTCTATGTATGCGCCAATTTGTGCTATGACTTATCGGTAATGATGAGCCCGTTTATGCCGCAGAGTGCAAAGGAGACCGCAAGGCAACTTGGTCTTGAAGTAGGTGACCTTAGCACAGTGGGTAAGAGTGCTGTGAAGTCGGGACAGAAGCTAGGGGAAATAGCCCCATTATTCCCAAAACTTAAGGAGGATGACATCGAGAGGTTAAAGGACATAACCTCGAAGGTGACGGAATACGAGACGATGTTTGCACAAGTGAGTATCGAAGACTTTGGAAAGCTTGACCTTAGGGTGGCTGAGATTATGGAAGTGGAGCCAATTGAAGGCACCACTAAGCTGCTAAAGTTGCGGATTGAAATAGGTGGAGTAAGCAAACAGCTCATAGCGGGAATAGCCGAGCATTACTCGAAAAAAGAACTTGCGGGGAAAAAAATCATCGTTGTAAATAACCTCAAGCCAGCGGTTATTAAAGGGGAGAAAAGCGAGGGCATGCTCCTAGCTGCCGAGGATGGGAAAGGACTAGTACTCCTCACGACAGATAAGAATATTTCGTCTGGGAGTAAAGTGAGCTAAGTAACCCCGCTTCGATCAGAGCTTCCGGTTATGTTACTGTAAGTACCTCCATGAAAGCGCCAACGATCAAGAGCTCCACTACTATAAGGTAGCTGGGCGCTTGCGTCCTCGCAATCCTTTCCAGATTTTCCTTGAGATCGCCATCCCGAAATACCGATGCCTCAGCTATGGTTAAACCGATACTTCCCGAGGCGAGTATTCCAGGTATTTCGAAGAATCCATGGGGGAGTAGATTGGCGAAATACGCTCCGAGGTTTTCTATATAAAGCGTGAAAAATGCGCCCAGCACGAAGCCGTTTATGAAAAGCACGAATGTTGGGAAAGTATAGAGGGCCATATGGTATTTCCTTTTCTCCCTTGGAATGGCCTTTAATTTTACACCCCACATGCCGAAGAAGCGTGGCAGCTCATATTGCGCAGTAGTATTCAAAGAAAAGAAAATCTTGCTCATGACATAGCCGCCATAGGCGGCAATCAAGGACGCGATCAAATTGTTTAAAGTTATTGCAAGTGTCTGGCTTCCTCCCAGTACCTCGGTCTGCAGCTCTGTTTTCTTCATCAGGGCCGCAAGAAGGGCGTAATAAAGCGATGGAAATGTGAGTAGGAGGATGAAGTATAGTATGAGGCCAGCTAGGAAGCCAAAAATATAGATTCTTATGCTCCGCTTTATCATTTCGCGGTCTGCAGCGCTTCAGCAAAGATCCTGGTACCCTGAACTCCGGTTATCTTAATTCCAACCGTTTGACCAACCCGTGCATTTGTGACAAATAGTATGTATTTACCCATCTTCGCGATGCCATCGCCTTTCTTTCCCATGCCGGTGATCTCCACTGTGAACTCGTCCCCAACAATGGGTTCCTTCTGAACCTTTCTAGGTGTAGCTTTGGCAAGGGTGACGGGATGTTTAGAACCACATGCCTCGCATTTGATGAAATGAACCCTGCCTTCCTTTATGATCTTAGTATCTGGCCTCTTGCATTCGGCGCAGAGAACGTATTGCCCAACGAAGGCCTCGAATTTCTCCTGGACTTGGGACGATCTGAATTGACCCTTAAGTGTGACGTGCTGCCTATCGTGAGTTC
>CBDUVV010000026.1:0-10187 GCA_965370755.1 uncultured archaeon
GCCTCGCATTTGATGAAATGAACCCTGCGTTCCTTCATTATCTTGGTATCTGGCCTCTTGCATTCGGCGCAGAGAACGTATTGCCCGACGAAGGCCTCGAATTTCTCCTGGACTTGGGACGATCTGAATTGACCCTTAAGCGTGACGTGCTGCCCATCGTGAGTTCCAGCAGTGCCAAGTTCTTTTATGAGATACTTGGCCACCATGTCGGTATTCCTGTTCACCGCTTTGCTTATCTCCCCTAGATTTTGAACAACCGTGATCTTTCCTTGTATCAGGGACCCCACTTTCGGCATCTCGAACCTAGCGTGAGTCTTTAGTACCTCAGGTAACTGATCGTAAGCCCTCTCCAAGAGCTCTTCATAGTCCATCTAGAAAACCTCTAATTATATTAAGTCGTATTTATTAAGCCGAGTTCCGTAAGTTTCTTTGAAACTTTTACGGTAGCTCTCTCGGCATCATTCACGCTCTTGGCACCTGTACATACAATCTTTCCAGAGCCAAATAGAAGAAGGACCACCTTAGGATCGGTCATTCTGTAAACCAATCCAGGGAATTGCTCAGGCTCGTATTCCGTGTTATCTAATCCTATGGCTATAGCGTCTAAATTCAACTCGGCGCCGAGGTTCGCCGTGGCAACAACATTTTGAATTATGACATCGGGTTTATTCTTTATCTCGACGCCTGCTTCCTTTATCTTCTGAATTATCCTATCTATTGCTATCTTGGCTTCATCGATACTTTTTGCCCCGGTGCATACTATCTTGCCAGACCCAAAAATTAATGCGGCGGCCTTGGGCTCATCGAGATGATATACTAAGCCGGGAAATTGCTCCGGCTCATATTCAACCTTGTCCATGGCAACAGTTATGAGTCCGAGATCGAATTTCTGCCCCAGGGAGGTAGAAGCTACAACATTTTCAATCTTTATTGACTTTAAAACTGATTCTTTAACTACAAACTCTTTAACCATAATCACACCTAGATTTCCTCATCAGGTATGATCGATAACATTTATAAAGCATTTGGATAAATGGGGGGTGAATGGCCGAATTCAGACTAGACGAGGATCTTGCATCAAATATCGGTAAGCCGGTCCATGTAAAACTAAAAAACGGTTTGGAATTCCGGGGGCTCCTTCGAGGATATGATGAGTACATAAACATCGTGATAAGCGACGCTGTGGAAATTCTCGACGACGGAGATGGAAGAGGCTTCGATACGCTGATATTTAAAGGAGGCCTCGTGGGCTTCTTAACGTATTCCGATTGAACCCCGCTAGTTATTTATATTCGCATGTTTATAGTCTGGTGAGAGATACTCAAATCAATTGACGCAGAGGTGGAGAATTTGGCGGATGCAAAAGCAGATGATAACATCGTCTACGTGGGGAGAAAACCAGTAATGAGTTACGTTCTGGCAGTTACAACCCAACTGAATGCTTCCAATGAAGTTATCCTAAAATCACGGGGGCAAGCTATCAGCAGAGCTGTTGACACAGCCGAGATCGTTAGAAACAGGTTCATGCCAGAGGTAAAGGTAAAGAGCATAATCATTGATACCGAGGAAGTGAAAAGGGAAGACGGCACTGCAATGAATGTTTCCTCGATGGAAATCACGCTGACGAAATAGGTTTGCTAGCTAAGTAGGGTCCCCCTTTCGGCGAACCCCTTCGCTAGGCCGTATCCAAGATTCTGAAATGCGGCTCCGACGAACTCCTTTAAGAAGGTACCCTTTCTATACTCCACCACGTCGGGCTCGCCTTCAATGTTACCGAGTTCTCCAGCCTTCTCGATGGCCCTACCTCGATTGTCCACTTCATCTACGAGGCCCAACTCCAAAGCCCTTTTACCGGTGTACACCTGGCCTCCGGCTATACTCTTTATGTATTCCATGCTGAGGTTTCTGTTCTGAGCTATGTCAGCTATGAAAAACTCATAGGTCTCTTCTACAACCTCCTCCATCATTTCCATCTCCTCCTCCGTCATAGGCCTAAAACCAGTGGAAAAATCCTTGAACTCTCCAGCTTTGATCACGGTCATGTTGACTCCAATCTTCTCCAGCAATTTAGAATATTCAGGGAATACCGATATCACCCCTAAGCTCCCCGTTATTGTAGCACGATCTGCCACTATGTAGTCACAGGCTGATGCAACATAATAGCCGCCAGATGCCGCTATCTCGCCAAGCCAGCATACGGTTGGTTTAGAGGCGCTTTTTATATCCCTTGATATCTCCTCGGATGCCACCACGGATCCACCCGGTGAATTTATATCCACGAGGATCGCCTTGACGGAGCCATCACGTTCAGCTTTATCCAGCATCTCCTTAACCTTTTGAGGTGTTGTGGAAGCCTCGGGGAAGACTCCCCCAGAATCGGCCATAGAAATCGACCCATGCACCCGCACTACCGCCACCTTTTCCCCCAAGGTGAAGTCACCCTGCATCCGCGTAACGAAAAATGCTATGAGGATCGAGAACACAAGCGCTACAAGCAATACGCCCAAGAGGATTTTCTTCATCGTCACACTCCACAAAGATTTATAAACAGCTTTATTTATACTTTTAGCGCTTTACAAAGGTGATATACACATGGGCAGAATCAGACATAGTTACATAAAAAGGACCGCTAAGGAGGCCATTAAGAGGCATGGTGATGAGTTCACCGTTGATTTCGCGGACAACAGGGCGCTCCTCGACAAATACGTCGACGTACAGGGTAAGTTTTTGAAGAATAAGATAGCGGGTTATATAACTCATCTTCTGAAAAAGAAGCCGGGTAAATGATGTTAGAGGGTTGCTTCACAGCTATCGTGACGCCCTTCACATCCACTGGATTGAAAGCGCCAGTGGACTGGGAGGCCTTCCGTAATCTACTTTCCTTCCAGAAGGATGAAGGGGTAGAGGGTATCGTCGCCTGCGGCACCACGGGTGAATCACCAACGTTGTCCCACGAGGAACATGACAAGGTTATTGAGTTCACCGTTGAGAATTTCGGCGACACAACCATAGCTGGTACTGGGTCCAACAGCACGTGGGAGGCCGTCGAACTCACGAAGCACGCTGAAGATGTGGGCGCCAATGCGTCGCTTCAGGTGTGCCCTTACTATAACAAGCCCAACCAAGAAGGACTCTTCCGCCATTTCGGTGCAGTGGCAGAAGCGGTTGATATACCCATCATTTTGTACAACGTACCCAGTAGGACAAGCAGGGAGATAGCGCCTCAGACCATGGCTAGGCTAGCTGAAGAATACTCTAACGTCGTCGGAGTAAAGGAGGCATCTGGCAATGAAGAAGTGTGGCAGGGTACCCAAGAGCACTGCGAAAGTGATTTCCTCATAATATCAGGGAACGATGGAGATACTTACAACTTGATGAAGGATTACAATGGAAAGGGTGTAATTTCTGTAGCCAGCAACGTAATACCGAGGCGAATAGCTAAATTCGTCAGAATGGGTCTCGAAAGCAAGTTCGATGAAATGAAAGTGGAAAATCAAGAGCTAGCAGAATTCTTCGATGTACTATTTATAGACACCAATCCAATACCGGTCAAGGAAGCCATGAATATGTGTAAAATAAACGCTGGTGGTTTCAGGCTTCCACTGTGTGAAATGGGGGAAGGAAAGAAGGAAAAGCTTGCAAACATGCTCAATGAGATCGGCCTGCTTTGAGGTTAAGAGATGATATCGGTAGCTGTTGCTGGGGCTTGTGGAAGGATGGGGCGAAGCATGATTACGGTTCTTAGCCAAAACAAGGATATGGAGCTAATATGCGCTGTGGAATCGAGTTCAAATCCCACTCTGGGAAAGGACGCTGGTGAAGTCTCTGGTTTGGGCAACATCGGTATCTCAATAGAGAGTAGCGAAGGGTTGAAAGAACTTTTAGGAAAGTATAAGCCCAACGTTTTAGTTGACTTCACAAATTCAGATGCCGCAGTTGAAAATTCTAAAGTTGCGGCAAACGCGGGAGTTAACCTGGTTATTGGGACCACTGGATTCGGCGATGGCCAGCGGAAGGAAATAGAAAAAGCCGTAGAGCATAACGGCATTTCTGCTGTTATTTCACCTAATATGGCCACAGGCGTTAACGTATTCTTTAAGCTGGCCAGAGATACCGCTAAGATCCTAGAGGGATATGAAGTCGAGATAATTGAGGCTCATCATAAGCACAAGAAAGACTCGCCCTCAGGTACAGCACTTAGGGTTGGAGAGCTTGTAGCGGAAGAAACAGGTAAGAGCCTTGAGGATAGAGCGGTCTATGGTAGACAAGGAACGGGAGAGAGGAATAAGGATGAGATAGGATTTCACTCCATAAGAGCTGGAGGTATAGTGGGAGAACATACGGTGCTGTTCGCCGGTGAGGGAGAACGTATAGAGATAACCCATCGGGCTCAGAGCCGAGAAGCCTTCGCTCAGGGTGCCTTGAGGGCCGTTAGGTTCATCCACGGTAAAAAGGATGGTCTGGTTTATACAACCTGGGACGTGTTGGGGATCGATTAATTAATTGTTAAAATTGTTGGACTGCTCATACAGCTCAATCAGCCCCTCCAGCACCCTTAGTCCCTCATCACGACACGAGGTGTCACCAGTCTCTCTAAGCTTTAAGAAATCCTGAAGGACTGAGGTATACCACTCCCGGTGCACGGAATCCTTCGATATCCCGCTCAGCCTTTCCTCATTACCATCCACGATGATCTTATCATCCAGGAGCTGGATGACGCTCCCGTTCGAGTATATGGTGTTCTTCACTTCCCTTTTACCAGCATACCAATCGAGGTTAATCTCCACCCGTTCTGGGAAGAACAACTCGAATCTTGCTTTCTTCTCGACCCTGGAATTCGGGAAAAACTCTATTTCTTTGAGCTTTGCCTCCTTGAAATCCTTGCCCAAGAGGTACATGGCGAGATAAATGTTGTGATATCCGTGGTCCATTAGTATCCCCCCACCTGATATCTCCCGTTTGATCCTCCAATCTGGGTCCCAATCCGGGTTACCATGGTTATACCCATCCCTGAGCGTTTTCATCTCGATCTCAAGGATACCGTCATCCTTTACCAACTCTCTAATCTCCCTATAATGAGGGGCATACTTCCAGTTATGCACAGGGAAAACAAATGTGGAATTATCATCCAAAACTTCTTTTAACTTATGGATATCATCCGTAAGCGAGATGGGCTTCTCGCATATCACGTCCAGGCCTTGGTTGCTGGCGTATTCGAGGGGATCCAGGCGATAGTTCGGAGGGGTGCATAGATCGATAAAGTCGGCATCGACATCCACATCCTCTAGCCTTTCGTACGCGTTTAATCCGAATTCAGATGCCCTCTGTCTTCTTTTGGCACAGATGTCAACAACTGCGACCACTTCTACGCCCTGCTCCCTATATACTGGTAGGTGCCCATTTTCAGCTATGTTCCCAAACCCTACGAGGACGGCCTTCAAACTCATATCAATTCTTCCCTCCCCAGATGATCAATAGCTTTCATCGCAGCCTCTTTAGGTTTTTCGGTATGCTGGTTCAGTTCCATTGAAATCCAGTCGTCGTATCCAATGTCCTCGAGATAAGAGAAGACTTCTTTGTAATCGATCTCGCCGTCTCCGGGAATCAAGTGTTTATGTGGGTGCTGACCGTAGACAGCATCGTCCAGATGGATATGCCCAAGGTATTCCTCCATCTCGCGGATGAACTCCACAGGAGTCATATTTAAAGCTATAGCATGACTCATGTCGCATACAGTCCTGAAAACAGGTATTCCTATTTTCTCGATTAGTTCCACCGCCTGCGAGGGAGTTTTCAGGAGTTTTTCGGGTTCGGGTTCGAGGGCTATTATCATCTTTTTGGACTTGGCGTATTCCCCAAGCTCAACCATGGAATCATAGAAACGTTTGTCCATGCCCCGTCTCTCAGATGATGGCACTTCGTCCAGGTAGCCTGATGCAGTCACCACCTTTTTTACGCCGAATTTTCTAGCTAGGTCCATGACGAGTTTGAACTTATCGATGTTCGCCGCCCTTAGCTCGTCGCTCGCGGTGATGAAATCCAAGTGAGCGCTAAGGGCATATATCTCCAAGCCCCGTTCAGCCAATAGTTTTTTGATCTCATCCACTCGTTCAGCCTTATCATATGGCGTGATGTGCTGTCCCTTGCACCAAAGCTCTATTCCGTTATAACCTAGCTCGGAAAGTGAGTCTAATGCATACTCCAATGAGAAGTTCTTGAATGCATTGGTAAAGAAGCCGAGTTTCAAATCACTTCCCCGCCTTTATCAAAATCCCTGTTTTATACAGGATATCTATGTCTATATCGCCAAATCCCACGCTCTTCAACATTTCCATCCAGCCATCAGCCGTGTAGACCCACATCCTTCCAAGCTCCGCAGCATATTTCACGATGTACATGATGAAAAACTTTGATAGAAGAAAGCTGGGATTAAAAATATCGAATACTACGAAGTCACCCCCCTTTTTAAGAACCCTGAAGGCTTCAACAAGAATTGGCTCGATAGTCTTGAACTCATGGGTCGCCAGCGAGCAGTATATGGAATCGAATTTCTCGTCAGCGAAGGGGAGATTGAAGGCATCACCTCTTAGGAATCCCACCTGGCTTACGGGTTCTTTCTTCTTATTAAGCATCAGCATACCAGTCGACAAGTCTACTCCCACAATCTGCCGCGCGTTTATGTTAGATGTAAGATAGCCCGTGCCACAGCACAAGTCGAGGACTAGTTCATCTCGCGTTTCCCTGAGGGCTAAAATGCTGTTCTTGACGCGGCCATATGTGCCCATCATAAATATCTTGGTGTAAAAATCGTAGTTTTTGGATATTTTATCGAAATATCTCTCCTTTACCATAAAATTGCCTCAAACCTAAGCATCCCTCGACAAGTACGCTCTTCTGGGAATGCTAGCTTACTGAGGTTTATTTAATTTACGCCAGACAAATTAAGAAAGTAAATCAAAAACACGATAGAATCTAGAAAATGAGACGCATGCCAACAAAATAATGAGACAGGGGGGAGACATGGAACTGAGCATAACCAAAATCTACGGTGGTGAGTGAGGCCATGCCTATAAACGCTCCATGCCCCCTCAATTTAAAGAATATATTAACCTATATAAACCATTTTGAAGAGTTATTGTCATGAGGTACATCACTGGAAGTGAACCTCGGATTTTGGATATAAACGCTTCTTATCTGGGGGTTCCAAGGCCCACGTTGATGGAAAACGCCGGTAGAACCATCTTCGAAGAGGTTACTAAAATTCGGGGTGTTAAAAAGAAGAAAATAGCCCTATACTGCGGAAAGGGAAATAACGGTGGCGATGGACTCGTATGCGCCCGCCATCTCCTTGAAGCCGGTTACGAGGCAGAGGTGTTTATCACCGGCCCACCGAATACTCCCGAAGCAGCAGCAAATCTCAAGATTCTTAATAACATCGCCACTGTCTCTCCCGTTACAAATTCTGACTATGACTCCGATATAATAATCGATGCTCTCCTCGGCACCGGGATACGGGGTGTCTTAAAGGAGCCAATAAGGGGTATAATAAAAAAAATCAACGCCTCGAAAGCGCATAAGATCAGCGTTGACATCCCCAGCGGACTGGACGAAGATTGCAAGGGCTACTATGTCCACGCCGACACGGTGATAACACTCCACCAATCCAAGAAAGGATTAGAAAGATTCAATACCGTCGTGAAGGACATTGGTATACCTATGAAAGCAGAAACCAACGTAGGTCCCGGAGACCTAATAGCGAATTTATCTAGAAAGATCGATTCGCATAAAGGGGAAAATGGAAGGGTACTGATTATAGGAGGAAGCGAGAACTATCATGGAGCCCCCATTCTAAGTGCCCTCGGAGCCCTCAACTCCGGTGCTGATTTGGTTCATCTCGCAGTTCCGGAATGTAACTACGATGTAACGAGGAGCTATGCGCCTGATTTTATAGTGCACAAGTTTCCAGGGGAATACTTGGGATCAGGGGGACCGTGGCAGCCTGAAAGCGATTACGATTCGATTGTTATAGGTCCTGGCCTAGGCACACAGGAAGAGACTCGACAGACCATCATCGAGATACTAAAAAAGAACAAAACGTCCGTGGTAGTTGATGCAGACGCCATTAAGGCTTTGGCTAGTGCAAAATTAAAGGTGAACGGCGTAATCACACCACACTCCCAAGAGTTTCAAATGCTTTCGGATCAAAAACTCCCAATAAACATCGAGAAGAGGAAAAGTCTACTGTTGAGCGAGTCTGCAAAAATCGGCTCTGTTATCCTCCTTAAGGCACCGGTAGACATAATTGTGGCGCCGGATGGCAAGTGTAAGTTAAATGAAACGGGTAATTCAGGTATGACCGTGGGTGGTACGGGTGACGTTCTGGCTGGTGTTACAGGAGGCCTCATAGCGCAATGCGTAGAACCCTTCTCCGCTGCATGCTGCTCCGCCTTTATCACCGGGTCTGCGGCGGATGCGCTTTTTTCCTGGAAGGGAAACTGCTTCACGGCCAGCGACATCGCTTACGAAATTCCATTTACACTGAAGAAGATGCAGGATTTCGAAGGCGCGTGACAGGACAAATTTGCACTTCATTAACAGCTAAGGTCCGACTTATCCATTTTATTTATCCGGGTTTTTCCATCCCGAGGGTTACATAAACATGGGCTTTAAGCCTTTCTATCCCACTCTATTTGGGGTAAAATGGCTCGAAAGGTATAAATCCCCTTAATACAAGCATGCCATTATGAACTTCGTGGAAGCAGATGCCCTCTACCTCGCGCAGACTTACAAAAGGCAGCCAATTCAGTTAATAGAAGGCCACGGAGCCATTGTAAGGGACTCGAACGGTAAAGAGTATATAGACTGCATTTCCGGCATCGCGGTGCTAAATGTTGGTCATTCTCATCCCAAGGTAGTAGATGCCATCAAGAGACAAGCTGATCGAATCATACACTCATCAAACCTCTATTACATAGAACCCCAAGTGGAACTAGGCGAGCTCATGTACAAGGTCTCAGGTGGGTACAAATCCTTCTTCTGCAACAGTGGAGCTGAGGCCAACGAAGCCGCAATAAAGCTGGCAAGGAAATATACGAAGAAGGCCGATATAATATCAGCTGAGAACTCATTTCATGGTCGAACGCTAGCCACCCTCAGCGCCACGGGCCAAAGGAAGTATAGGAAGCCCTTTGAACCTCTCCCAAGGGAGTTCAAACAGGTTAAATATGGAGATGCCGACGCCGTTAAATCGGCGATAACGGACAGCACTGCCGCCGTTTTACTCGAACCAATACAGGGCGAGGGTGGGGTCGTGGTACCTCCTATGGAGTACCTACGTGAGGTCAGGGAAATCTGCCATGAAAGGAACGTTTTATTCATGCTCGACGAGGTACAAACGGCCTTTGGGAGGGTAGGCGAGATGTTCGCCTGGCAACTATCTGGAGCTGAGCCCGATGTCTTCACCTTAGCGAAGGCCCTTGGGGGCGGCTTTCCCATAGGGGCCATGTTGGCCCGTCCCGAGGTCATGGACGCCTTCGAGCCCGGAGACCATGCTTCAACGTTCGGAGGAAATCACCTGGCATGTGCTGCAGCTAAAGCCTCCATAGATGCCATCGTGGAAGAAGATTTGCTATCTAAGTCAAAAGAGCTTGGCGAGTACTTTAAAGAAGGTCTCAATGGTCTGAAATCGAAACACGCCTCAATAAAAGATGTAAGGGGGTTAGGCCTTATGCTCTGCATTGAGCTAGATTCGTCATGCGCAAAGCTAGTGGACGAAGCGAGGGAGCGAGGAGTTCTTATCAACTGCATCCAAGAAAATGTGCTAAGATTTCTACCCCCCCTTGTAATCGAGAGGGAGCAAATTAAGACGATCCTAGCGGTATTGGATGAGTTACTCGAAGTTGAATCCGACGGTGAGTAAATTGATAGAGAAGCTCTTACGAAAGGAGTTGAAGGAGATAAAGCCCTATGCCCCCGGAAAGGGCACTGAGTCCGTACCCGAGGGAGTTCAGGCTATCAAGCTGGCGTCCAATGAAAACCCGCTAGGGCCCTCAAAAAAGGCGTTAGAGGCCCTCAGAGAAGTTGATAACCTATCGATCAATATCTACCCAGATTCCGCGGATAGAACACTCCGCTCCGCTATATCCAAATACATAGGTGTAAATGATGACTCCATAGTTGTTGGCAAC
>CBDUVV010000027.1:0-10032 GCA_965370755.1 uncultured archaeon
ACGAGATCTTTGGCCTTCTCGGTGGCGACCGCATGGTCCTGGGAATGAACCCATGAGCAGTGCTCTCTTATGTTGGTCTGCTCCAATAGATAGGGATTGAGCCCCGCATCCTCGCAGGTGTTCTGAAAGAGGCGTTCGAGGCTTCGGGGCGTGCATGCGGAGACGACAACACGGTTTAGGTCGTGCTCCTTTATGGCGGCCTTGATATCCTTCTGATTGTCAATTGAGCAGGAATAAACTAGATCGGTGGCGTAGGCAACCCCGTCCAGGTTGCTCGCGTACTCGGCTACGTCTTTTACGTCCACCACGCTAGCAATGTTCAAACCACAGTGGCAAACGAAGACGCCCACCCGCGGATCCTCGGCAAGCTCCTTTTCCGGGGGCACCTCCTTGACCTCGATAAGGGTCTTCCTCTTCTCTTTTAGGAGGGCTTCAGCTTTGGCGGCAGCGCCACTTGCCTGGGAGACGGAATCTGGTATATCCTTTGGTGCCTGGCAGGTCCCGTTTATGAAGATACCAGGGCGATAAGTATTGAAGGGCTCTTCTGGTGTTCGCTCCGGGTAGAACCCGTATTGATCTGTATCTATTCCTAGAACACGGGCCAGCTCCTTGGAGCCAACAGATGGCTTAAGCGCCGAGGCCAGAACAACAAGGTCGGCCTTCATGACGTCGTTCTTACCCTTCTCGGTGTTTTCGTAGAATATGGAAAGCTTCCCCTTCTCATCCTCGTCAATGGAGCTCGGACGGCCCCGGACGTACTCGACGCCGTGGACCTCTTTTGCCTTGTCCACGTACTCTTGAAAGCCCTTGCCGAAGCTGCGCATGTCCATGTAGAGGATGGTGGACTTCATATCGGGGTCATGCTCATGGGCCACGATGGAGTGCTTGGTGGAAGCCATGCAGCAGATCCTGGAGCAGTATGGATAATAATTGACGTTTCTGGAACCCACGCACTGTATGAATGCTACTTTTTCGGGTTTCTCGCCGTCGCTTGGGCGAATGACATGACCTCCTGTAGGACCGCTCGGAGAGAGCAGTCTTTCGAACTGAAGGCTTGTTATCACATTCTTGTGCTTATTGAAGCCGTACTCCTCCATGGCAGAAGGATCGAAGAGCTCGTAACCCGTGGAGACGATTACCGCGCCCACGTGGACCACAAAATCCTCGCCTTGATCGTCAAAATCAATGGCGTCTGGAAGGCACACCATCTTGCACTTGCCGCAGTCGATGCAGTGCCCTTTGTCTATGTAATACTGGAGGGGAACGGCCTGGGGAAAAGGAAGTGATATAGCTCCTGTGGCAAGAAGCCCCATGTCATGATAATTGGGAACACGAACAGGGCAGACCTCGGTGCACCAGCCGCAGCCATTGCAGTCCTCGGTGACGTAGCGGGGATGCTTTCGTATGACGACTTCAAAATCCCCGGCCTCGCCTCGAACGGCGACGACTTCAGAAAGTGTATGCTTTACGATGTCCGGGCTGTTGCCCACGCCCACCATCTTCGGGGCGATGGTACACATGGCGCAGTCGCCAGTTGGGAAGGTCTTGTCCAGCTTGATCATGTTGCCCCCTATGGTGGGGCTCTTTTCGACAAGATGCACCTGGTAGCCGGACTCAGAAAGATCTAGGGAGGCCTGCATCCCGGCGATGCCGCCGCCTATCACTAGAACAGAACCGACCTTCTCCTTTTTCATAAAAACTCAACCCTAGTCGTAGTCGGGTATCAAAGCCCCTTCTCCCTTACGCTTCTCCATGATGGCTTCCCGCTTCTTGGCCTTGAAGCTTGCAGTCTTCTTCACAACTTCAGCTGACGCGTCCTTGGATACCTGGATGTAGCCCTTCTTTTGAGCTGTCTCTAAGAGCTCGAGGCCCTTCTTGCTCCGAACGATCACAGTGCTCCAACCATCCTCGCTACCCACACTGCCCACGGAGATGTCCGAGAAGGTAGCGGAAAAATCCTCACAGAGGTTGCAGCAATCCGGGACTATGTCGTTGAAGACCTTGACAGGCTGAACGACGTCCTTGCCCTTCTTTAATGTCACAGTGACCTTGCCCTTGGTGATGTCGGTCTTGACCACGTTCTTGAGGTCGACGTTGAAGGGATCGGATGTGAGCCTGTCCCTGATCTTGGAGTAGGGGAAGTTCTCGTAGCAGAACAAACCGATAAGAATAGAATTCAGGGGCTTGTCGGACTCCTTGGTCTTCTCAAAGGCGTCGGCAAGAAGGTTCTCATGGATACGCCGCATCCCTTCGATCTGGCATCCCGTTCCAACCACGGCGAGCTTCCTTGCGTCTCTGAAGTTCTTCCCGAAGGTAACAGGCGTTGTGGCCCTGGCGTACTTGGTACCGGCGGCCTTGACAAGGTCATCCTTCTTAGAAGCAAGACTAGGCTTTGTGTTCCAATACTCGTCGCGAGGAGCAACGCTGGCGCTTGCAGCCATGCCAGTATCAACAGCACATTGAAGCAGCGCAGTAACGGCACCGCCATCTTGGCCTGCCTTCAAAGTGGCCTTGTCTTTTGCTTTAACCGCTACCACCTTCTCGTAGACACCCAGGATTGGGTCCTTGCGAACCTTGCCAAAAGCTGCCTCGTCAAGATGGGCCCTCGAATGGCTAACCAGGGGGCAGTTGTCGTAGCACGTCCCGTCGTCGCTGCATTTTATCGACCCTACATCGAGGGTGCAATCCTTCACGAGCTTCGGACCATCTTCGTCAACTTCTATCTTGTCGCAGAAGGCGCCGCACGCTCCGCATCCGGAGCACAGGCCTTGGTCAACAACGTCCCTTAGGAGGCCCTCGAAGCCGAGGCTCTTCTCCATCAGGGGAACAAAGGAATCAGCATCTACACTCATCATTCATCACCTGTTTTTAGCTTTTTAACGAGGGCGGTGGAAAAGTCCACAATCTCTATGGGGTACTTTCTACCCTCCTGGATCTCCGAGCCATCCCTCTGGAGGCACTTGAGATGGATCTGACATTTCATGCATGGGGTCACCATGAGCTCGGCTCCCGTTGAGACCGCATCGTCCATCCTGCGCCTCCTTATGGCTTTATTTTCATCATCGCAATTCACGAACTGGGGCACGCCGCAGCATATGGCCTCGTCCCGCGTGTTCGTCATCTCTTTTATTTCGTAGCCCGCAGCTTCCAAGAGCTCTCTGGGCTCATCGTAGATCCCCATGTACCTGCCCAGACGGCACGAGTCATGGAATGTAATTGTCTTCTTATCCGAGCCATCGGCCTCAAGCTTGTCCTTGTGCTCTAGCAAAAACTCGGATATATGCTTTACGTTAAGGTCCACCCCCAGCCTCTCCTTGTAGTCCACGCCCAGGGAGCGGTAGCACTCGGGGCAGCTTGTCACGATGGTGTCGTAGCCTTTCAGCTTCTCCGCGTTCTGTTTTGCAAGCTCATCATATACCTCCTCCTCGCCCCTGAAGAGTTGGTCGTGGCCGCAGCACTTCTCATTGTCCAAGATGGCGGGTTCGACCCCCACGGCGTTGAGCAGGCGTATGGTATTATTGGCAACCTCCATTCCCTCGAAGCCCACGTCGTCCTTGAAGACTATGTCCATGAAGGTGGTGCAGCCCATGAAGTAGAGGGTCTTGCTGTCGTCACTGGTACGCACGTCCTCGGCCAGATACTTCTTGTGGACGGGCTCGAGGCCCGAGTCTTTCATGATGTTTATCAGGGACGGGCCGAAGGTATTCGAATGGGCGATGACCGCGCCCTTTCCCTGGGCGAGCATCTCTTTTCGGAGCTCCTTTATGATGGAGGTGAAGTCCACGCCCATAGGGCATTTTACTTGACACTTCTTACAGGTCAGGCAATGCCACGCGTCCCCGGATTCCACCACTCTTGCGGCGTTTCCGGTAAGCACGTTGTAGACGATCCTTCTGGGCAGAAACCCTGGTTTTGCCTTGGCTTTTGGGCACGCACCGGAACATATGGCACACTGGGTACACATATACGCAAATTCCGTTATCGCTTCTGTTGCCATCTCAACACTTCCTGTTCCAGAGCCCCTATTCATCATTATAAATGATTATTGTTGAATATTTGCTAACCTACCGGGAGTTATAATTATTGTAATACCCGGGACCGACTCAAACATACTTCTGACGAATAGTTGCAAAACTCGAAAAAACCGGCTCTAATTTCCACATGGCCCACTTATCTAAAAGTTCAGATTGTTATAATGGCGTTGCTTTATTTTTCAATGCTCTTTTATCCTCCAAAAAATGGGGGATCTGTTGGATTCGACGAAATAAACGGCGATGAGGAGAACCATGAGTATCAGGACGATGGTCTCAGGTGTTTGCCCCGTTTTCTCCCAGGGATAAACAAGTAGAAAAATGGTGGATCCCAAAAGCCCACCTAAGAAGAGTTTACGGGCCAAGTCTCGAATTTTCATCCGGATATATCCTCTCGAATGGAACAGAAAAACCCTTCGCCCGGTAATAATTAATAATTCCTAGCTGTTTTTCCAGTCTTCTTTGAGGTACTCTAGGCATTCAAGGCAATTACACTCATCATTTAACTCAGGCCTATTGCCCTTTTTCAAAAACCTGCAAGCCATCCGCCTGACATCCAGGTAAGGACACTCTGTGTTTAGCTTCCCCATCTAACCTTTCTACCTTCCTAGCCAACCCAAAAATACCCAATTAAATAGGCAATTAAAATCACGCGCTTTTAGTATTTAAAACAACCCTTAAAGCTAATCAACTTACTTTCATAAATAATTTTTAAATCGTACATTAAAAGGGGTCTGACAATGAGCAACATACAATTCAAATGTTAAAAAGATTCTACAATATTGGGAGGTGTGGGATATATGAAAGGAAAACATGTTTACGCCGTAATCGGGCTTGCGGTCATGAGCGTAATGGCTCTCGGCGGCTGTCTTCAAAGTGAGTCCTCGATAATAACAACTCCCCCAACAACTGACGGGGTGGTACCTGCCTGGATGGACACAGAGCTTACGGATGTGGCCACGGGCGAAAAATTCAGGATAAGCGACTTTAAGGGCAAGCCGGTCCTGGTGGAGAGCTTCGCCGTGTGGTGCTCCACGTGCCTCGAGCAACAAAGGAAGACAAAGGAGCTTGCAGAGAGGGAGGGTGACACCATAGTCCATGTGTCCCTGGATACGGACCCAAACGAGGACGCTGAAAAAATCAAGGAGCACATTGAGACCTACGGATTTGACTGGTACTTTGCCGTGGCGCCCGTGGAGATGACCAGGGCCTTAATCGACGAGTACACCCTTGACATCGTAAATGCCCCAGCCGTCCCGGTGCTCCTCATCTGCGAGGATCAATCCACAAGGCTCCTTAGGAAGGGGATCAAGTCCGCCGATGAACTGCTCTCTGAGGTAAACAAAGGATGCTGAAATGGTACTAGAACTGTTTTCGGACATATCCACTGCCTTCGTATTGGGTCTCCTCACCCCCACAACGGCGGTGTGTGTCCTCCCCCTCTACCCCGGCTTTTTAGCCTACCTCTCCAATCAATTATCGGGAGGGGAGTCGGACAAGAGGAAGCTAGCAATGTTTGGCCTCGTGATATCCTCAGGGGTCATCCTTTTCATGGTGCTAATGGGGCTGATATTTACTACCATCCTCCAGGTGTCCCTGACCAGCGTCATCAGCCTGGTATCTCCCATTGCCTTCGGCATCTTGATGATCATCAGCCTGATGCTGATATTCGACGTGGACATAGGGAGGTTCTTCCCCACGACCCACGTGCCCACAGCGAAAAATCCTCTCGTGGGTGCCTTCTCCTACGGCTTCTTCTTCGGGGCCATTGTTGTTCCCTGCAATCCCCTGTTCATAGCAGCCCTGTTTGCGAGAACAATATCCGCCATGAGCTTCATCGAAAACGTCCTAAGCTTCTTCTCTTTCGGCGTGGGCATGGCCTTCCCGCTTCTCGCGTTTTCATTGATTTCTACGGCCAAGAGCCGGGCCATCATAGGCTTTTTGACAAAATATAAGCGGCACATAAACCTCTCGGCCGGGGTCATAATGCTGGTTATATCGTTTTACTACCTGGTGTTCGTTTTCAGGGTGCTTGGCTGACGGTAAATTTCCCCTTAATTAGGGAAGCCTAAATAGAGGTTAGACATGAATACGGATTTGAAAATTGTAATCTTCGCACTGGTTTTGGCAGCAGGATTTTTTTATTTGAACTCTGACAAACAGACCCAGGGGGTGACAGAATTGACTCCCGTGGAGGCGGAGGAGGGAATTCAAACTACGGATAGGGGGGTGAAATTCTTGGTCGACCCATCGAAGATTAGATCGGGTGGCCCGCCTAAGGATGGAATCCCGGCCATCGATAACCCAAAATACGTCACGGTGGAGGAGGCAGACGCGTGGATTCAGGACAATGAGTTGGTCCTGGCCATCGACTACAAGGGCGTGAAGAGGGTCTATCCCTTCCAGATATTGGTCTGGCACGAAATCGTAAACGACAATATCGCTGGGGACCCCATACTGATAACCTACTGCCCCCTCTGCGGCTCGGGCATTGCCTTCGAGAGGACCATAAACGGAGAGGAAGTGGAGTTCGGAACGTCGGGGAAGCTGTACAACTCCAACTTGGTCATGTACGACCGGAAGACTGATTCCTACTGGACCCAG
The DNA here is from genome assembly GCA_965370755.1 of uncultured archaeon. Lineage (GTDB taxonomy): Archaea > Hydrothermarchaeota > Hydrothermarchaeia > Hydrothermarchaeales > JAZGAD01 > CBDUVV01. Next base: position 6,636 of record CBDUVV010000027.1, read on the forward strand.
ATCAATGGCCTCGCCATCGTGGGGCCCTTGACCGGCACCAGGCTAACTCCCATATCCATCGACACGGTGGTCTGGAGGGACTGGAAGGTCGCGCATCCGGACTCTGAGGTCCTGAGCCAGGATACTGGCATTAGGAGGCAATACGGAAGGGACCCATACGGTAGCTACTACGAAGACAGCTTCCTACTATTTCCTGTTGAGAGTTCTGACGATAGGGTACACCCAAAGACCGTGATATTTGGCATAGAGGTGGAGGGGGCCTATAAGGCGTACAAGGAGGACGACCTAAAGGAGTCGGGGGTAATCGAGGACACGGTAAACGGTGTCAGCGTGAAGGTCGAGAGGGACGATGCTGGCATCGTTAAGATCACCAACCTGGATACAGGTGGGGAGATCGTAAAGGAAAGGGACTTTTGGTTCGCCTGGTACGCCTTCCACCCAGAGACCGATTTGTACACCAAATGAAAAGAGGGAACCGAGGGGAGTAGTAGCATGGCTTGGGCGTTAGAGCCTGGCCATGCCTACTTTTTCTATGCCGCCAATTCCAGCGAGGGCTTCTTCGTCCTCCCTGGTAAGAGCTTGATCTAGGGTGAGGACCATGAGTTGAGGCCCGCCCTTGTCCTTTCTGCCCACCTGCATGCTTCCGATGTTGATGTCCCGCTCGCCCAGAGCCATGGCTACCTTGCCGATCATCCCGGGCCGATCCTCGTGGATCACCAAAAGGAGGTTACCCTTGGGCACCAGGTCCACCTCATAGCCGTCCACTTCAACCAGCCGGGCCTCCTCTCCACCTATCAGGGTGCCCTTGGCATCGAGCTCCTCCTCTGTGGTGGCTACCTTTACGATTATCAGATTGCCGTACCGCCCGGAATCCTCTCTTCTGCCTTCTGTCACCTTAATTCCCCTGTTGTTGGCTATCACAGAGGAGTTTAAGATGTTCACCTCGTTGGCGAGTACCGGAGCCAAAAGCTCCACTAGGACGCCGTTTGTAAGGATGTTTAGCTCCTTGGTTTTCACTAGGGAGCCGCAGTAGGTCACGGTGACGTCGCGGACGTAGCCAGAGGCCAGCTGAGACACGAACCTTCCCAGCCCCTCTGCCATGGGCAGGTACTCCTTGAGCTCTTCCATTACCTCAGGGGCTAAGATTGGCATGTTCACCACGTTCTTCGGTGGCACCTTCTTTAGGACCTTCACCACTTCCTCGCACACTATTAGGGAGGCGTACTTCTGGGCCTCCTCCGTGCTCGCGCCCAGGTGTGGCGTCAAGATTACGTTATCCAGACCAGCCAGGGGGCTGTCTTCCATGGGCTCCTTTGCAAAAACGTCTACGGCCGCCCCAGCTATCTGGCCGGACTTTATGGCATCGTACAGGGCCTCTTCGTCCACAATCCCGCCTCTGGCACAGTTGATGAGGACTGCGTCATTTTTCATCTTCGACAATTCTTTTTTGCCTATGATGTTCCGGGTTTGATCCGTCAGGGGGACGTGGATGGACAAGAAGTCCGAGGTGGATACCACCTTATCGAAATCTGCGAGCGCAACGCCGAGGTCCTTTGCAGCCTTCTCGGAGATGTAGGGGTCGAAGGCCTGGATTTTCATGCCGAAGGCAAGGGCCCTTCTCACCACTTCGCTGCCTATCCTTCCAAGACCGAGGACTCCCAGAGTCTTGTCCCGAAGCTCCATCCCCATGAACTTCTTCTTCTCCCATTTGCCGGATTTCATAGAGCTGGCCGCAAAGGGAATCTTTCTTGCCATGGCCAGCATGAGCCCCATGGTGTGCTCTGCCACGGTAATGGAGGTCGCCTCTGGCGCATTGACCACAATTATGCCCCGGGCTGTGGCAGCGTCCAGATCGATGTTGTCCACGCCCACGCCGGCCCTCCCGATGACCTTGAGCTTCTTGGCGGCGTCTATAACTTCCTTTGTAATCTTTGTGGCGCTTCTTACGATGATGGCATCGGCATCGGAGGCCTTCTCTAGGAGTTGCTCGGGGGTGAGTTTGCCACCATTATCTACTTCGGCTATCTCCCTGAGGACCTCTTTTCCGGCATCATGTATGGCGTCAGCTATTAAGACCTTCATCAAAACGAAAAAGATGCTTCTAGAGTTATAAGGATTTCTACTCCGGGCAATGACCCTACTTCTCAACCTCGATGGAAATGCCTTTTGCAGGGGCCATCTCAAGCTCGACCTCTATGGCTCGGATGATGGCAGCTGGCACTGAGCAGCCAGCGTGCTTTATGTACTTACCAGCAGCTTCGTAGACGAGGGAATCCCGCATATCCCTTGTGAATACCTTCTTCCATTCGACATTCCCCAGTTCCTTACCCATCTTCTTCACCATCTCGCAAGGAGAGACAATCTCTACCTCCACGTGGTCCTTGTCCAGTTTCTTTGTTTTTATAACGGTGGTGTAACCGCAGATTCCATCCTTAACCTTTACCCTGGCCATTTTACCCTCTTCTGTGGAGTCAGTCATTGTTCTCTGAATACCATCGCCTATTAATATTGATGCTTGTAGACGTGAAACCAGAATAGTAGGGTTAACTGCTCGTGTACAGTTGTATTACGGGAAAACAAAGGAGGTGTAGAGGAATTGTCCAATGCCGGGGCCATTGTCCAAGAGGTAACTAGGAAACACATTCACCATCATTTCTCAGGGATCGCCCACAAGTACCGGGACGTGAGAACGACAGATAAAGAGCCTATTTTATTCATCAAAGAGAAACTTGAGGACTTGGCCGAAATAGCGGCAGTTGATGTGGGCTGTGGGACGGGAAGATATGATATGGAGCTTGCTAGAACCCTGGGAGATAGACTTTCCCTCACATGCGTGGATGCCAACCCGGGCATGTTAAGACAGCTCAATCTACATAAAAGGAAATACAATATGGAGAATTTGAATGGAGTGAGGGCGTCTGCTGAAAGTCTACCATTCTTTGACATTTCATTGGACTGCGTTTTTTCTTTTAACGCCATGCACCATTTCAACTTTTCAGGATTTCTAACGGAAGCCTCCAGGGTCTTAAAAGACGATGGAAGCTTATTCGTTTACACCCGGCTGCGAAGCCAAAACAAGAGAAACATCTGGGGGCGTCATTTCCCCAAGTTCCATGAAAAAGAGACCCGTCTATACGAACTGGACGAGTTGCAAGAGATCTTGCAGGACGTACCTCAGCTAGGTCTGGAGTCGAGTTAATATTAAAAATACAGGCGACTGGCTAAATTAGAATGGCTAAAGGAGCAGGCCACCCACCATCACAATTCTACCATTTTTATGTACGAGGATGGCGAATTCGATGAGGCAATGGAGAATTTTGTGGACAACATCCATGCGAATTTTGAAGACCCAACTAGAATCGAATGGGACGACGAGAACATAATGCTCGTCTTAAGG
>CBDUVV010000028.1:0-9727 GCA_965370755.1 uncultured archaeon
GTACCAGGGTGAATAACGGGTGGAAGTGGCTTCGGCAAATCAGGTTGAATATTGTACCATCTCTTAGGGATTTCATCCTCCTCCAACATTATCTTGGTCTCCATAAATACACCTCCTCAAGTCCGCCATGAGATAGTCCGTCAAGATATAAAAATGTTTTTAGATTCCTTCTTCGTTGTGGCGTTAAGTTTAATAAATGTGCAATTTAATCCATGTGCGATGAAGGCGTTGTTGAAACCAATTTACAAGGGATATGAGTTTCTGCTGGAGAGAGATGTAAGCAGTGGAAGGAAACCGGAGCATATAGCCATAATTATGGACGGCAACAGGAGGCTGGCCGAGAGATTAGGTATAACGCCGTCGAAAGGCCACCGCATGGGCGCAGAAAAAGTTGAGGATGTTCTTGATTGGTGCATTGGCTTGGGGATAAAGAACATAACTGTGTATGCGTTCTCAATGGAGAACTTCCAACGTCCCAAAGAGGAAGTTGAAAACCTCTTCGACCTATTCGAGGAGTACTTCTACAAGATAGCAGAGGATGAGCGGATCCACAAAAACAAAGTGAGGGTCAAGGCCATCGGAAGGATCGAGCTTTTCCCTGAGAGGATGCGTAAGGCCATAGCCGTGGCCGAAGAACGAACCAAGAGCTACGAAGACTTTCAATTCAACCTTGCCATCGCGTATGGTGGTCGTCAAGAAATCATTGATGCTGTAAAAGAGATAGCTGAGAAAGTGAGACTGGGGGAGATGGAAGCAAGCAAAATAGACGAGGGCACCATGACGAAGTATCTCTACACCAACGGCCTTCCGGATCCTGATCTAGTAATAAGGACCTCTGGCGAAGAGCGAATATCTGGTTTTCTGCTTTGGCAGAGCGCCTACTCAGAGCTGTACTTCTGTGAATCTTACTGGCCTGGTTTCAGAAAAATAGATCTATTGCGGGCGATTCGCACATACCAGCAGAGGGAGCGGCGCTACGGAAGATAAGCAGCGACAACTATTACTGCATTTCTAGCCTTACTGGAAAATACACTTTTGGGACTAGGTTTGATTAGTGGCTAATTCATCACTTTCCCCGAGGAGCCGAAGTGCCTCTTTCATTAGCGTTGCGTGTTGCTCTTCGTCCCTCATAATTCGTTTCACCCGTTCCTGGAGTTCATTGTCCTCTAGAAGGCTCAAGAGCTCCTCGTAGCAAAATCTATTTGATAACTTGTTGTCTGCAAGGAGTTCGAAGAGGGATATGAACTCTTCGTTAGAAGACATCTTTTGTATCCCACCTCACCCGTTCTTCCATGGCAGCAAAGGCCTGCGCGTGTTTCTTTGCGTCCATTCTTATGGTATCTATAATCTCGATCAGTCGCTCCCGATTCGCATCTGGAATATCTGTTTTCTCCAATTTCTCTTTTATTACTCCCGTTAAAATTGCCGTGCTTTCCTCACAGCACCTTATAGAATGTCCTAACCTTTCGACTAGGTCCTCTCTCTTTATCATGCTTTTTACCCTTCCCGAATTAACCCTTCTAGTGGTTTATTGACTCATTGTAGTATATATTTTTTTGCAAAAGTAGTTCACAAAGCAGTTCTTGGGTTGCGCCGGGTCGGGGAAATCGATAATATTATCTTTGATAATGCATTGAGTCGACGAAGCACATCCTAAAGAACGACGAAACATTCAGAACAAATAGCAGTGGTCGCACTCCAGCTTTAAAGTCTCCTCGTACTTCTTCATTGTACCAGTGCTTAGGGAAGGTGGTATGCGCTTCATGCCCTCCTTGAAGTGCCGGGCCTCCAGCATATCGAATTTTCCTCCCTTTTCTTTTATTGCTAGGACGCCCGCCTCCTTCACGACGCCCACGATGTCAGCCCCCACGTAGTACTCGGTCCTCTCCGCGAGTTTTTCCAGCGAGACATCTTTTGATAATGGGGTTTTCCTCAGGTGGTGCTTGAATATCTCCATGCGGTCCTCGTAGCTGGGAGGGGGCACGTAGACCTTTCTTTCTAGCCGGCCCTTCTTGGTGATTAGCGGGTCTAACACATCGGGCCTATAGGTCCCACCGAGAGTGACCACACCCTTCCTCGATACCCTGTCGAGCTCTTTGTACAAGATGGCGGTCATGTCCTCCGGGGCGACCCTCATTGGCGCGTCCCTTGTGATTCCGTCCATCCATAACGATTCAGCGTCCCTCTTGGGCGCCAGGGCATCCACCTCGTTGATGAACACAACACACGGAGCCATCTCAAGGGCGGTGTCGTACATCTTGGATATCTCTTCTGGCTCGCTCATGATCTCTATTGCTTTAACGGAGACGTAGCCGCAGCCAGCTGAGTTGGCAGCAGCCTCTGCCAGGACCGTCTTTCCGCCGCCAGGTGGTCCCCAGAGGAGGATGCCCGATGGCGGTTGGAGTTTTGCCTTGTCAAATACCTCGGGATACTTCAAAGGCATGGAGACCATCTCCTCCAAGCGCTCCTTCACATCCGTGAGTCCACCGATGGTGCTCCAAGACCACCTTGGAGTTTTGACCTTAAAATACACACCTTCTTCCATTGACTATGTCTTCTCCTAGAAAATATAAAAGTATAACGTGGTTAGGGCCTGCTACTTTTGGTCATACTTCTTAAGTAGCTCTGGGTCTCTCAATATTTCAGCCACTGACTTACCCTGTAACTCCGGGGGAATTGACTGCTTCAATCCCTCAATCTGTTCCTCGGTGAGCTGCGTTCCCTCTTGTTCTTCAATTTTAGCTATTACATCTTCGTTCTCAAGGGCTTCTTCGATGGTCATCTCCGGATCCTCTTGGGCCGCTGCAAGAATTAAGGGTAGCTCGGAGTTGTCTGCCCCGATCTCGGGCGATACGAGCTGTGAAAGTTCGAATGGTATGGGAAGCGGGATTCTAGGTATAGGGATGGGGAAAAGTTTAGTCTCAATCAGTCCGTCGATCTTCACAGTTTGTTGTCGGTTGGTCAAGGCAACTACATCAGAGAGGGGCCTGTCAATCGATACTCTAACTCTAAGGTTCTTTTTCTCGCCGGCCTCAAGCCTGACCCTATTAAGACTTCCAGAACCCAGGTATTCATCATTTAGATACATATTGATTTCAGCTCCTGGGATCTCTGCGACGCCCCCGGGATTGTAAGCAGAAAGAACAATGTCCAGCACTAAAGGGGCCAACGTAACAGGCTCAATCCCCTGAGGCTGGATGTCCAGGCCCATCACAGGTCTTATTATAGTAAAATACGTGTATGCTCCAAATAAGGATATTATAATCCCGATGATCGAAAACAATAGCCCAATTTTTTTCATGACGGACATGGCTGATCTTTTCTCCACTAGGTTCTTATAATTGACATTAATTTCTCCCGTCAAAACTATTTATTCTATTGGTTGTCAAAAGTGTTTCTTAGGCTTTTCTGAGGGTTGTTAATATCTGTTTACGTTAATTATTTATCCGCCCCGGTAGAGGTGGGCTCATGGAATGTTCTTGCAGCAGGGAATACACGGTCTACGATCTATTCCCCAGAAGCTACAGGCTCTACGTGTACCTCTGCGACGACTGCATGAAAGGATTTCTGGCCCATCACTTTGACCTCAACCTTGACATCTACAACCTAACGGAAGTGGATGCCAAGAGATTCGATGGAATGATTTTCATCATGGGGCTCGAACTCGACCCGAGGGTATTCGAATTCGAGATAGAGAAAGAAGGCGACAAGGAGGCTGTGGTCGTGGTAGACAAGAGAAGCGCCTTAGGTGAACTTGTGGAGAATGGAGAGAACTACCTTTTTGCCCCGTATTCCTGGAAAGCGGAGAAGAGATTGAGTGAACTTCTTAAAAACGCGGGGATAGAGGGATCGACCACGGCCGAACGGGTGGCGGTGGCATGGAAGCGAGCAAAATGAGCATAATCGAGGACATCCAAGAGCATGTGAAAAAGGAGATAGCGGGGATGAACCAAGAGCAGCTGGCAACGTTGAAGGCCCTCCTGTATTCAGGCTATAAAGGGGAGCGAGACTACGTGTTGCAGGGGCTTTTGGAATCCATGGGCAGCGATGGAATCACGCCCAGCAGTCTGACGGAGAGCTTTAATTCTACATTCGAGGATGAAGAGGCCACGTACCATCGGATAAAGCCGGAGTTCTACAGGGCTGTAAGACGGGAATTGGCTGAGAAGTGAAAAATCGCGCTGGGCTATAGACTCGGGAATTATCTTTTCTTCATTTTTATTGAATTTCATAATAGTCATTCAAACTCATGTCGGTTGAATTCTGAAAGAGGCGTTGGACTTTCGTAGGCATATCTGCTTCCAACGCCAAAGAAACGGGACCGACGGGTCTAATAGTTATCCGCTTCGTCTCACTTGCCTCTAGACTACCCATCCATAAATCCCTATTCCAATTGCTTCGCTCTTTAAAAAAGCAGCATCCGCCATCAGCAGTCAAGACGACTTCAACAACTTTATTCCCGCTGTTCATGATGCCGATAGATTCACCGTCATAGTCTGTTATGCCTACGTCCATTCTTAACGCTGGATCAATGATGAGAAAGTTTGCGTGATCCTCGCCAACTACATGGTCCAACAACTCCATGTCGGGTAGGGTTGTCGTTTCGTCAAGTGCATATATATCAGCATTAATTAAGGACCAACCATGGGTCTCTAGGTGTGGCAATTCCGTTTTCTTTACTTCCAGTTTTATGGGCATTTCATTCAATGAACCTCTAATCTCTCGGCTTAACAGGGGGTCCTCATTATTGCCGTTTCCCAACTCATACACCCTGAGAAGAAAACCGCCTTCTGAACTCCCGGCTCCCTGATGGAGTTTAGCGGTAACAATTACAATGTCCTCGGATTCCTCAAGTTCGACATCTATTGGAAGGTCACGACCAGAGTCAGGGGGCTCAATCCAACCGCGAAAACTCGTGAAGAACGGACCAAGAGCGATTACAATGACCGGAGGCAACTTCTTTGAACTAAAACCCTTAGAGATCCCTCCCCTTGATTCATCGTGGTCCCCAGCTGTGAACTCGTACTTGTACATCAGGGGCTTGTGAAGGTAAACGGGGGTTGGGTAACTCTCGTTATCGAACCTCACCATTGCGAGGGGTGCCATGTTGCCCTGGTTTTCGTAGTCCGCGAGCCAGAGAGTAGATTTTTCGCCAACAGCTTCCGTGCTAAGGGGCCCACTTCCTTCTTGGCTCCGGGTGATATGAAAGCCCCATGCGTAGATGTTCAGAGGAGTGAAGGGGATAGGGACGGAGTATCCCTTTCCCCCCGCCTCGTTGTTACCTGGAGGTAGCTCTATTTTGCGTTCACCTATAATGGGCAGCGAAAACTCAAGTACAGCGGGATGGTTATCGGCTCTTATACGTATGTCGTGAAGCAATGAAAATCCCTTGTCGCTTTGGTCCATCGGCGGAAGTGGGAACGAGGCGTAGAGATGGTCCCTAAACAGGGGGAAGGATGCGTAGTCTCGGTCGATTTCGCTCAATAGGGCTAAGATGTCGCCGAAGTGATTTGTAAGGTCGGAGATGGCGGTGGTCAATTCGAGGATGAATTCAAAAAAACCATCCTTGCGCATGGCCTCTAAGGCATCCTTCGCCTTGTCGTATCTGATGTCCGCACCTCGCGGATTAAAGGCAGTATTTAGTCCGATGAAAGTTGCGTGGATGAAACCATAGCCATAGTCTGCGAATTCCTCTTCTAATGTATCCCCTACAGTGTAGGATAATGCCGTGCGTGGACTAGATTCCGCTAGGGGCTCGCTGAGATTGAGGGCTACTTCAAAGGCCTTGACATAACGATGTGCAGGTTTTATTCTGTGGTGGTTGTAATAGAATCCCATTAATCCCGTACTAGTTTCATACCCATGCACATTGGATGTCTCTTCGAGGACATCCTCGTATCCACGTTCGTCGAACCAGCTGTTGATGGAATCCTCCAATGATTCGATCTCTTCCTCCGCGCTTAATAGTGCGTAGTCCGCTTCACTCATCCTGTCGGTGTACTTGCGACTGTAGTAATCCTTGCATGTGCATCTGTACTCTGACCAGGACCTGGTGCATGTGGCGGGCTCCTCATCTGTCCCACAGTCGTAAGTCTCCGACACCCTCCGCCTATCTTCACAGCTCGATGTAGGCCTACTGTGGGTTCTGCTCCAGGATTCACGGCAGCTATAGTAGTAACCACGATAAGTGGCTGCTCCATCGAGGGCGCTCAACGCGCGACCCATGTCGCCTACAGCAAAATAAAAAGTTTCGTCAATGTCTCCCACGACTTCGTTGTATTCGAGTCCACCTGTTAGACTATGAAGAATTGTGAGTGCACCTGAAATATTATCAGCTCTTGCCCTCTTCACTGATAATACGTCCTTCAATCCCTTCATCCCTTCATCGCCCTGCGCTCCACCACTCCCGTACCAGAGTTGCGAGGCTATCAGGCTCTCGCATTTTGATTCGTTTAGGGCATGTTCTATCTCTTCCAAGGAATCCGTGACATACATCATATCCTGCTGAGCAAGGCCAACCGAGGACTCCGCATGCCCTATATCTTCCACAAATTCTCTGTACTCTTTATCCACAAGACTTCGATGAGATTTCAAATCCCCCGCCCATTGGGATCTATACCGGCCTGGGTTGCCGGTTGCTTCAGCTACAGCGCTCCGAATATCTTTGATATCACTTTCTACAGTGCGCAACGATGAAATGTCCCTCGCCGTGTGAAGCAGTTGAACCGCGCCTTGAGGAATAAACATTTCTTTTGGTATATAGCCCTCTGGAAAACTCTCCCCATTGACAAGGGTCGAATCCAACCTCGCTATGGCGTGAATGATGTTGTCATTCACCTCCCATGAGAGGGAGTTTAATCTCCCCATGAGGTCCCCTGATTCCATCATCCCAATGGCGTGGTCAACATAACCTGATTGGATGCCAAGTTTTAGTAATTCGAGGAATTCTTTACCATCCGCCTCTTCGCCAATCCACGGCCTAAGGACTTCTCTTGTCACGTGGAGGTAGTCATAGGTGCCGAAGTGTTGCTTCTCCTTATACGCGATTATCATGTGCGCCAATGAATAGGTGACACGCTCATCTGTGGCAAATCTTATTTCATGCACAAGGTTTGCTTCTAGCAGTCCAAGTACCTCCTCAGCTGCCCAGATGTACCATGCGAATTCGTCCACTGTGTCCTTCGAGTCATCGAAGTCCCAAATGTTGGGTGAATCCCGTTTGAATATGCCCGTGAAGTCGTAGACCTCTTCAGCCATAGTAAAGGGCCTGGCGTTGACCCCGACGACGGTGTCATCCCTCATGGCCATGGAAAAACCGGTATCCTTGTTCAAAATTCCAATGGCGTTATTCAGATCTGTGCTTATGTTCAGCATCATCATTTTCTGCTCGCGGTTAAGCCCATCCGGTGTCACGACTACTTCGACAGGTGGTTTTTCTTTGCTCTCTAAAAAATTCGAAAAATCATATTCGATGTTTCCACCGACCAGATGCCCAGTGGAATAGTACTTGTAGTCCCTATAGGAAGCCACCACGTCTTTCTCAATCCTCTCCGATATCTCTATTTTTAGCTCTTCTCTCCAGGTATTGTAAGAGTCCTCATCGTGCCACGCATCCACATTTAGGGGCTTAGAGTAGCTTTCTATGGAGTCGTCAACGAGCACATCCTCAGCGGCCATCCTCGCGACCTGTTGGATGTCAAACACGATTTGAGCGGAGCTGTAGAATGCCTCCATATCAGAGCGCCTAACGGTTCTCTGCTCAACACTCAGCTCATTTACCCTGTTAAAATGGTATACGCCAACCGTTGCAATTAAGAGCATAACTACGCCAAGTGCCGTGAATGGAATACTCCCCCTCTCATCGGTTATGAAGGCCCTTGCCATATCCCTACCCCACCTCTTTGGGCCACATTCTAATTGTTACAAGTGCCTTCTCGTTCACGATAGGGGATGTATTTTCCATTTCTCCAGCAATCTCGAGAAGGTCCTCTTGTCCTCTTCCGGTATGACCTGAGAACAACTCGGCGATCTCTCCTAAGCCATCGAGATACCCCTTTAACGCCAAATTAAAATTGGATAACTCTTCCTCGTCTACGGGTAGAGAAATCAGAAAGCTGGTAACATAGATTGGTGAATCACCGGGAACAAATTCATCGCCATAGGAAACGGTACTATAAACAAAGTCATCCAGCCTCGTGCCCTTATAAGGCCGCCAGCTCGCATCGATTCGGTATCCGAAGGCAGCACCTGAGATGAACGTGATGTGTCTCTTCAGGGCTGAATCCAACTGCTCATGGAAACAACCGGTTAAGAGGGAGTTGCTCAAGGAGTAAGGCTTATCCCCCGTTTGAAAACCTAGGGAGAGATAGAGGTCATCTGCTATTAAATCCAAAAAGCTAGCCCGTAGAGTTCTATTCAATGGGCTCTTGCCCGAGATAGAAGTGATGGTATCTGACAGCCGATTGAAAACGCCTTGGAAGCCACCTGAACATGGATTACCGGGCCCAAGGGCATAGGTGACTGCTAAGAGTTCATTGGAATCCGTGACGTATCTGGCTGATAAACCGAAACTGTGGGCTATATCCATGGCATATCTACCCCGTAGCTCCTCCATGGTTGCATCGTCATTGTGAACGGCCAAACCAAGGGAGGTGACCATCCACGTGGCCAAGGATACTAGGAGGGCGAAAAACAGGATGTCCAGCGCAGATGCCTGGCCCTTGGATTCCGAGATGAAACGACATGTCTTTACCATACCCATACCTCCATCCGAGCGAACTTCGTTGCGCCAGATGGACTCCGGAGGGCAACAGGAGAATGTACGACGGTGACTTCAACCCCAGAAGCCCTCGATATTTCCTCTATCCTAGCTTTAGGCGCGCTGGGATCATCTGAGTCTTTGTTCAATGAACCGAACTCGTAGCGTGCATGGCCATCCGTGTCCCTGATTAAGACCTCCCAGTCGTAGGACTTGCCCCAGAAATGATTGAGGTAGGCGTAATTGGCCTTTTGATTTAATACTGAATATGATAATAGCCCCGGGTTTGGAACGCCATTAACCTCCACTGCTAGTATATTGTTCCTGAGCTGCCAAGAAAAGTCGAGGCCCGCAGAGAAGCGATCAACCGAATTTTTCCTATTCTCGTATTCCCAGAAAGAATGAGAGACTGTAGTAAAGAAGATGAAAATCAGGGTTACCACTACTATCAGCGCATAAAGTTCCTCAAATGGCCCAAGTTGCCCCTTTTCTTCATGGGTGAAGCCCATCCCCTATCCCTCCTGCCTCAATCACGAGGACCTTACTTGGAAAGGAAGCCCGACTGATCCTTAGTCTGCCTCCATTTTGAACTGAAACACTGCCAATCATATTACCGTCGTCCAGAACATCAAACCCTTTGAGTTCCAATATGCGCTCGTCGCCAGAGTACACAACAGATGCAGGAAAGAATGCAACCCCCATCGCTCTCTTAGGTCGCCTCATAACCTCTACACGCACTTGGAACTGCGACCCATCGACCGTGAAAACATAAACGTCCTCGCGCTCGGCCTCACGGAATCCTCCCAGGGGTTTCCCCCGTTGCCCTATGTTACCCGGGAGATACAGGCCATTGAGCGCCTGTACAACGCCAAAACCCTGATGAACAGCGACTTTCGTCTTTCCAGCCTCGAGAATATCCTGCTGGAAGAACCATTCAGCATTATTCACATCGCCTCCCATGGACAGTTC
>CBDUVV010000029.1:0-9683 GCA_965370755.1 uncultured archaeon
TGATGCCCTCACCGAGGAAAACATGGATTATCTCATGGAACTCCCCATCGTATATGACGACGAGTTTTATGCAGTCCACGGCAGCCCTAAAAAACCTCTTAAGGAATACGTATTTCCGGACCATCCACCCGAGATATTATCGAGCTTTTTCGACCACACAACAAAAAGCGTAATCGCCTTAGGGCATACCCACATCCCTTATCAAATAGACTTGGACGAGAAAATCATCTTCAACCCAGGCAGCGTAGGGCAGCCCAGAGACATGGACCCCAGGGCATCCTACGCCATCTTCGATGCCGACAGTAGGTCTGTTGAAATCAAACGCTTAGAATACGAAATCGATGAGGTATCAAAGGCCATAAAAGAGGTCGGTCTCCCTGATTTATTGGCCGACCGGCTTCACTTGGGCTGGTGAGATTCTGTCCGTTTTTTACCGCTAAGATTGAACGAGCTTCCTTTTGAAGCCACATCTCTTGCATTTCATCCTGAGCACCTTACCACTGGCAGAGACCAAGGTTTTTACAACCTCGTAGTCATGGTCGCCCATTTCGCATGGATCGAGCTTATGGCCCTTCTCGCGGGCGTGCTCAACTATGTATTCGTAGTTGCCATGGGCACCACAGCTACACTCGAAGGCCCTGGGTTTCTTCATCTTGTATTATGATATCGAGCTTCACCATAAAATACCCTCGGTGAAAATAAAGAGGCTCACTCTAGCTGGGACATGTAAACACCAAGTAACACCAGGGCTGCATAAGCAATTGTGAACGTTGTTATCGGTTCAGAAAGAAAGACCCTAGAGAATGCTACGGCGAACACGGGTATGAGGAATATGAACATGCTCACCTTGGAGGCCTCCATCCTCTTCAAAGCCTCGAACCACAGGAAAAACGCCAGGGCCGTTGGGAATAACACGAGGGCCAAAACTATGACCCAAGCGCTATTGCTGAGAGAAAATAAGGCGGCTCCAGACTCGTACATCGGCGTAAATGCCAATAGGAACAGGGACCCCAGCACGGTGCTCCACGCAAGGACCACCATGGGCTCTTCCACGTTCACCCGTATCTTGGTCAGGATAGTGGAGGGACCGTAGCTTATGGCGGAGAGAAGCAGGAGGATGTTTCCAAGGAGGTAGCTGGGCATCTCCATTAGACCCGACAAGTCGCCTTGGGTTGAGATCATCACGGCACCGAAGAGGGCCAGCGCAATTCCACCAATCTTCTTTATGCCCAAGCTCTCGCCCAAGAAGCCTGCTGCCAACAGAACCACAAAAACCGGACCCGTCGACATAAGGATGCTCGCTATGGATGCATTCGTGTACTGCATCCCCACGTTCTGGAAAACGTTGGGCAGGAAAATGCCGGTGAACCCTATTGCGGCAAGAACCCCCAGGTCCCGCCTAAGGTAGGATAACACCTCTCTGGGTTCATATCTGATGAATATCACTCCGAGAAATATGACGGATGTGAGGGAGTACCGAAGGGCCGCCAAGGTTACGGGTGGCACCTCTCTTAGACCTATCTTTATCAAGACGAAGCTCGCCCCCCACATCATGGTCGCAAATATTATGAAGAGGATGGCGATCATGCGTACCACTCGAGGCTCTCAGAGACGTAGTCAATTAAACCGGAGAAGAAATCCTTCGACTCAACATCCATCGTTGTCTTACGGATGAGCTCCTTCGCCTTCTCAGCGTGCTTCTTGGAGCGCTTCTTGGCCCTTTCGAGGCCCCCTGTTGATTTAATGACTTCCTTCGCTCTCTCGATGTCTCCTCCTTCGAGTATTTCGGCCTCCTCTTTTGTAGATCTTTCAAGCGCATAAACCACATGGAGGGGTTTCTTCCGGAAATCTACGTCACCTCCCACGGGCCTCCCATATTGCTCTTTTGTCGCAAATGTACCTATAATGTCGTCCTGGATGTCGAAGGCATATCCTATGTTCTCAGCTGCGTCTTCCAGGGTTCGTAGCTCATCTTCGCCTGCTCCACTGAAAATGGCCCCTGCGAGGATTGTGGCCTTGAAGAGGGATGCCGCCCGCTTAGCGGCCATGGAGTACCACTCCTTTTCGTCGGGCTTGGCTCCTTCGAAGTATACGTCGAGGATCTGGCTCTCGTTGACACCAGCGTACTCCAGCAAAAATAGCCTCACCACACGATGTTTAAGCGCCTCTTCGAACCCAGAGTTCATGATTATCTCAAGAGCAAGGGCGTACATCATATTGCCAGCGAAAATCGCGACCGCTTCACCTAGCCTGTCATCGTGGAGTTTATGCAGAGCTTTTCCCCCTCGCCGATAATCATCCCGGTCCACAAGGTCATCGTGGGCCAGTATGCTATGACGGTAAATCTCGACCCCAACCGCCACCTCCTTAATCCGCTCGTCCAGCGAGCCGGTGTAGCCCGTGTAAGTTATCAGGGTGGATGCGCTGGCCAACCTCTTACCCTTTCTACCGATGTACTCTTCAATCTGGGAGTAAACCTTCTTCATGAACGGATGGTACGCGTATTCCCCCCTGTGAGAACGTAGGTACGATTCCATCGATTCTTCTACCAGCTTCGTGTACTTCTGCAGTAACTCCGCGTGGCTCATTGGTCTTTCCGCCCAATTATCATAGCGTGATCCTTTTCATAAGGGGATAAATCGATCATTTGGCGGATCTCTATTCCTCCTTTTTTTAATAGTGCGGCTTCGCGCTTGAATACCTTCGTGGGTTCCTCGGCGACATCTATGCTTCTAGCTTTCACAGCCAAGGCGATAAAACCACCTTTTTTGAGGTAGACATCTGCATTTCTGAGGAGTATCTCCGCCTGGTTGGGTTGGGCTACGTCCTGATAGAGGAAGGCGCATTCCTCGACGAAAGAAGCATATTCCATCGGAAAGTTCGCATCAGCGAGCAGGGGCACCATGTTCGCCCTGTCCTCGCATACATCCAACAGATTCCTAAACACCCGCTGAGAGAACTCCACGCAATACAATGTCCCACTAGAGGCTATATCTGAGATGTGGGATGCAGTGGTGCCAGAGGCAGCCCCGAGGTATAACAGCCTTTCGCTGTTCCTGATGGGCAGTTCTTCCAAGCCGTTATGGATGGCAGCCGCAAGCTTGCTTCTTCTGGGGTTCCATACTCTGTATTCCTCTCCGTCCACCTCCACTGTCCTCTCCCCGTAAACCTTCTTACCCGGCGTGAGATTCTTGGTTGCCAGCCCAGCCTCTATCATTATTAGATTTTCGATATTCTTCAAATCCAGTTTGAAACCCCTGCCCTCGCCGTTTTTGGACGCCTTCATCTAGGCTTCCTCTTTGTCCATCTCATCGTAAAAGTTATCCCTGCACCCCCTGCTGCAGAAGAACAGGCCATCTCCACACCCTTGATATGCTTCGGACTCCTCTATCCTCTCACTGCAGTTGCTACATGTTATCATCATTTTCGCCCCCTTTTACGCTTCTTTTTCCTTTTAATCCTTTTGTCCGGTTGTTCGACACGACGTATTATCCTCATCTTCTTGGGCTTAGCTGTCTTCCGGATAGCCTCTACCCGGTCGTTTAGCTTTTTCTTTAACTCATCGGCCACGTATTCCTTGGAGAAGGCATCAACTCGAGCCGCTATCGCGATCTTCGCAGCGAAGCTCCTCGCAATCCTCCCTCTCTGCCACCATGGCGCCATCTTGACCAGTGGGTGCTGGAAGATCACACCGTGTTTAGGAGGTAGAGCTTTCTCTCTTAGGTGCCTGATCATTGCCTTCTGGGCACCGAGGACCTGTATCCTGCTGGCGGGCATCCTCGCCAGCTTCATCACGCCACCTGCAATCGATATAAGCTTGGCACCTACTAGGGGGCCTGCCAGCGCCATAATGTTGGGGGCTACGTCCTCCATCTTTTCTGAGATATAGCCCTCGAGGACATCCCTAAACGCGAAGGTCTCTTCAATCCGTTTGGCATATTCTTTCAGGGCTTTTATATCGGCGTCGCCCAGTTCGATCCCGATGGAATCCCCGGCAAGTTCCCCGTACTCATCGCTTTCAGCAAAACCATCCCGCGAACCGTAAGCACTTATTTTTTCCACATATTTCACGTGATCTACGACTTCCTTTGAGAGTTCTGGAAAGTGCAGCGAATACCATTCCCGCAGCCTCTCCGTAAGGATATTCAATGCTTCATCCAAATCCTCTATCGCCTCGACGGCTTGTATTAGCAGCAAGTCCTCCCGACTCATGGCCTCCGTGAGTGCTCCTTTTGCCCACAACAATGATACCTTCCTGAGCAACGAATCGTAGTCGCTTCTATCCACCTCGAGCGTCCTCAAGATGTCGTCCAGCTGTCGACTGAGGAACAGCGAGCCCGTTTTCTCCCTTCCGTGGTCAAAGATGCACTCGTAGTCGGTCAACTCCTGTGTGAGCTTCCCTGCTTCTGGCACCTCGTCAATGCTCTCTTTCATCCTTCCCGCGATTGCGGCAGGGTCCTTCGGAAAATCAATGTGCCCTACCAATGAGCCATCCTCGTCGAATGCGAACAGCCCTAGAACGTTCGATGCCACATACGCCTTTTTTTTATCTTTCATTCTAATCCTTACTCATGTAGCCGTGCTAAAAAGATAACTTCCTATAACAGTGGTTAGAGTTAGAAAACCACCCACGACCAGAAGATCAAACATTATGGGAAACTGAGAAATCCCAATGAGAGCTCCCCTAAGCCCATCCACCCCATAGGTGAGGGGATCGAAATAAGAAAGCATCCTGAGCCATGTGGGCAACCTGTCCAAGGGAAACAAGGCCCCTGACAGGAAGAAGATTGGCATTATTATGAAGCCCATTATCAGCTGGAAACCGTGGGGATCCTCCATCCTAGATGCAAAGGCTAGTCCCAGGCTGATGAACGATGCAGAGATGAGCACCATAAATAGGATCGCAATGGGTATCCCTGAGATACCCTTGAGCTGCACCCCCATCCCTACGGATATCAACAGTATCGCTATCGCCTGAAGAGTGGAAATGGTGGCACCGCCCAGGGTCTTTCCCATGATGACCGCAACCCTGCTGACGGGTGCTACAAGAATCTCCTTGAGGAAGCCGAACTGCCTGTCCCATAGTACCGAGAGCCCTGAGAACATGGAGGAAAACAAAAGGGACATTCCTATGATTCCCGGGGCCATGAACGTCAAGTAATCCGTTGGCAGGTCTATCACAAATGCGGATCTTAAGCCCATGCCCACGAAGGCAAGCCAGAAAAAGGGAGTGGCTATGCTACCAACAATCCTGCTCTTGGCCCTGAAGAAAAGCTTCATCTCCCTTAGCCAGATTGTGTATACGGTTCCCATTCTCAGCCTCCTATCTCAATCTAGCCCTCATTATCTCCCGCATCCTATCCTTCGTCTTCCCCGCCTCCGCCCGTATGGTCTTGCCAGTATAATATATGAACACATCTTCCAGGGTGGGCTTATGCAAACCAACAGAGGTAACCTGTATGCCCTTGTCCTTGGCCAATTCTATGATTCTCGGTATTGCGGTCTCCCCCTCTTTCACATTTAGGTTTATGAGACCATCCATCAACTTGGCTTGCATTACCCCATCAGACCCCTTCAGTTCCGCCAACAACGCATCCTGGTTCGAAGAAATAATATAGACCACATCCCCCTCGAGTATACCCTTGAGCTCGTTGGGGGTTCCAGAGGCGATTATCCTGCCGTTGTCCATTATAGCAATCCGTTCACAGAGCAGATCCGCCTCGTCCATGTAGTGGGTCGTCAAAATCATGGTGATTCCTTCCTCTCGATTCAGCATCTCTATGTAGTCCCAAATACGCCGCCGGGTCTGAGGGTCAAGGCCCAAGGTTGGCTCGTCTAAGATTAAGACTTTTGGATAATGCATAAGACCCCTAGCAAGTTCAAGCCTCCTCCTCATCCCACCCGAGTACGTCTTGACAAGCTTATCCGCCTTGTCCTCAAGCTCGACTAGGGCCAAAACTTCCTTAATTCGTTCTTTCTTCTCCTCCCCGCCCATACCGTAGAGCCTGCCATGGAAATCCAGGTTCTCCCAGCCGGTGAGGTATTGGTCCAGGCTTGGATCTTGGAAAACCACGCCTATACACTTCCTCACATCGGAAGCATTTTTTTTAATTTCATATCCACAGACGGTGGCCTCTCCCTTCGTCGGCTGCTGCATGGTATACAGCATAGAAATCAGGGTGGTCTTACCAGCGCCGTTTGGACCTAAAAGCCCAAAGAGTTCCCCCTCCTCTATTTCCAGGGATACGTCATCCACAGCCACCAATCCATTGAACTCCTTAGTAAGTCCCGAAATAGATATGGTAGACATGATTTAAGATACGGTCCGCCGGATATAAATTATTCTCTCTGATATCACAGCCCCCCACCATAAGCAAGTATCACACACCGATTTTAGAAACCTTTTAAGTGGTTATAACCTCATTAGAGTGCGACCCGTGGGAACAAGCTTATTTTACTCCCCACGGGTTCCCTCCCCCACTAGATTTTTCACAATAATAAGTTTTATATAGGCGCAGTTGAAACCGATGTGGTTGGTGCATCATGCGGCTCGAAATCGACTGCAGGTTCATGGAAGTCGTTCAACAGGAGGACTACAGCTATCTAAGTTGCAACCTCAGGAGGTCCACCTCCTTCAGTTGCCCCTGCTGTAACGAGGGACTTCTTACACAAAAGTAGCGTCATAAGACGGGCCAAGAGTTCCTACGGGAACCATACCTTGGTTACATTTAATGCTCGTTTTGGTATTCAGCACATCCCTATAGCACAACTTACTCTTGTATTAAAATTAGTAGTGGACCCGCCGGGATTTGAACCCGGGGCCGCTCGCATGCCAAGCGAGCACTCTTCCAGTCTGAGCTACGGGCCCTAAAAAGTAAAAGTCGCCTCGTTTTTTATAAGTTTCCTAGTATCTGCGGTTAGGTTGTTTAGAAATTATCTATTTTTCGGCGAACGAAGATAACGAAACCTGTTCGGCCTTTGATATCTCAACTGGGTACTTCTCAGTCAAGCAACCCATACACAGGTCTTCTTCAGTGAGGCCGATTGCCTCTATTAGCCCCGGTATTGTTAGATATTTCAACGAATCCGCTCCAATCCAATCCCGGACCTCTTCAATCTCCTTCTCGCTGGCTATCAATTCTCTATCCGTGGGCATGTCTATTCCTAGTTTGCAGAGGGACTTTATGGGTGGACACCCCACGCGCATATGTACTTCATTGGCACCTGCTTCTTTGAGCAGCCGTATGATCCTCCCGGAGGTCGTGCCCCTCACTATGCTGTCATCGAACAGGATGATCTTCTTTCCTCTCACGTCCTGCAGCATGGGATTCAGCTTCAGCCTGACGGCCAACTCTCTGCTCTG
The DNA here is from genome assembly GCA_965370755.1 of uncultured archaeon. GTDB lineage: Archaea > Hydrothermarchaeota > Hydrothermarchaeia > Hydrothermarchaeales > JAZGAD01 > CBDUVV01. The sequence continues at coordinate 7,364 of CBDUVV010000029.1, forward strand.
TTGATTGGGCAAAATGAAGGTCCTTCCCACGTATCGATTCCTTATCAAAGTCTCTCTGTAGGGTACACCAGAGCGCCTGGAGTAGCCGAGGGCAAAGGGTATGGCAGAATCAGGTACGGGGGTAACCATGTCTGCTTCAACGTCGTCATCGTCGCCCAATATCTCGCCAATCTTCTCCCTCACCCCGTAGACAGGTATGCCATTCAAAACTGAGTCGGCCCTGGCGAAATATACGTACTCAAACATGCAGTATGCCCTCCTATTTAGTTTAAAGGGCCTATAACTTGAGACGCCACCCTCATTTATCACGACTATCTCCCCCGGCTTGACGTCCCTCGAATAAGGCATGCCAATAACATCGAAGGCCACGGTCTCGGACGCTATCATGGTTGAGTCCTCATCCTCTCCCAGGCAAAGGGGCCTTACACCAAGGGGGTCCCTGACAGCTATTAGTTCTTCGTTAGTTAAGATAGCAAGTGAATACGAGCCCACGAGCCTCTTCATGACCTCGGTAATCGCCCTGACGATATCCCCATCCTTTATCAATTCCCTTATTATCATGTGAGCTACGACTTCGGTATCCGTGGACGAGACAAAGGCCTGGCCGCTGGCCTCTAGCTTCTGTCTTAGATCTAAAGAGTTTACGATGTTTCCGTTGTGAGCAACGGCGATGGTTCCCTTGGAGTGGGACACAACGAAGGGCTGTGCACATTCTATCCTTGAGGCCCCGGTTGTGGAGTACCTCACATGACCAATTCCCATTTTTCCTGTCAGGGACTCAAGCTTTTCTTTGTCGAAGACGTCTGGGACGAGCCCCATCTCCTTTACCGTATGAAACTCACCGTCGTTTGTAGTTATACCAGCTGCTTCTTGACCCCTATGCTGGAGGGAAAATAGTGCATAAAAAATTGACTGGGAGACACGGGGCATTTCCTTTGAGTAGAAACCGACAACGCCACATTTCTCCTTCAGCAACAGCAACACCCTTCAGTCTTGTACGCGTTGTAACTGGACGTAGAAGAACGCCGCTGGAACAATCAAGTACAATACTCCAATTAAACCAATTATCCCCATAGGTTCTGTGAAGCCTAAAAATTTTGAAGCCATGACATATCCCAAAACCGCCGGAGACACCAGGGCAAAGAGAGCTCGCTGTTCGCTAGTTAGCTTCTTGAAGATATCCGTGAAAATTATGGCCAACGTTCCAAAAAATAGCACTGCTACGACTAACCAACCAACGGCGATGAAAATATCCTGTAACGCCATCCTAGGAAGTTATCAGGCCGTAACAATATAAAGGTTTTTCGAAAAAAAATCAGGGCACTCTGCGCTTCTTGTTGGCATTCTTATTTTGCCAAGCGTAGCTTCTTATCTTCTTGGTCCTGCCGAAGCCACATGAAGCACATTCTTTTTTCTTCACGTGATAGGAATTCTTACCACAACGCCTGCACCTGATGTGCAGCCTCTTGTTCCTCTTGCCGAATGAACTTGTACCCTTTGACATTCTCTTACTTCCTCATGTTAAGGCGATATAAAGACGACGCTGTCCCCGCGGATTATCACCAGGCCGAGCCTACGAGCGGCGTTGCCATCTTTGAGCTCGTCGGCATTCTGGATCACCAGATTCATGTGTATATCGTAGCCCTTCAGCGTGCCGCGGTATTCTTTCCCGCCTTTCAATCCCACTAAAACTGGAGACTCAAGTGAGCTGTGAAGGACATCAAGGGGCTTCATCGCCATAATATCGGAATGCACTTGTAGGGGAGATATTTAAACTTGACGGTCCTAATTACTGTGGGGATACGTTTGACAGGACGAGATGCCCTAAAGGCCTTTATCAATGGGATTGAGGCGCCCGTAACAGCCATAATATTCGCCTTCGTTGGCTATAAGGTAGGGGCAAGCATTGGTGGAGTGATATGGCCGATGGTGGGAGTGGTCGCAGGTGCATTCGGCGGTTACTGCTTCGTTGTGAGAAAGATTCTCAAGACAGCGCCCAAAACTTCACCTCCGCCCCCTGGCGAGGAGGGTGAGACCTGAGGCGCACTCAACTACTGAAAAATCCCTTAATCGTGATGACAGAAGATCTTCAATTTCCTCCTTTGTTCTGAGATGTATCCCAACGGGGCTTACAATTTTGTATATCCTGCCGAGCAAAGACTTTCCCGGAAAAGTGATTACATATTCCTCGCCAACCCTTATTATTTCGTCCAAGAGGGGTGTTACATCCTGGTAGTAGTTTGCCAGGCCAATGCAACTAACAATATCGAATGAATCTCCAGGGAACGGGAGGCTAAAAGCATCGCCCCGCAGAAAGTTG
>CBDUVV010000030.1:0-9654 GCA_965370755.1 uncultured archaeon
CTTTCCCTATCCCCTGATTTTTCGAAGATGCCGATAACGGAGAAAGTTTCGCCCCTGATTTTGATAGTGTTGCCCACGCCGACCTCCCTGTCGTAATAATCGTGATGAATGTTATAGCCTATGACAATATTATTCCTGTCACCCTTCTGGATCCATCGCCCCCTCTTGAGATTGTATCCGCTGGCCCCAGTAAAGGTCCTCTCTGCTTTATCGGGGTCCAGGCCCCATACCGAGGTCAGCTTCTCCACCCCTTTGAATTCCGTTGGTGCCGAAAAACTAACCATGGGTGATGCGAAGAAAACCCCTGGGATGTCCTCGATGGCGTCGCTATCTGCCTCTGTGAGCGCAGCTCCCTTGGCGCCAAAGGAGTAGGTCGAGGTGACTATTATCTTATCCTGACCCAGGACCTTAAGCTGCTCCTCTATACTGGCCTTCATACCAGTTCCGATAGATAACATGGAGACAACCGCGGTAATCCCGATGATAACTCCTAGGAGAGTAAGGAAAGATCTGGTCTTGTGGTACGTCAGATTCTTCATAGATAGGACGAGATAATCCATCATGCTATCATACCATCTTTTATGTGGATAATTCTCCCAGCCTTCTCACCGAACTCTGGATCATGGGTAACCATGATTACAGTCTTACCTTGCTTAGTTAGTCCCTTTAGAAGTTCGAATACTTCCTCCCCTGTTTTGGTATCAAGGTTCCCAGTAGGTTCGTCTGCGAGGATTATCTCCGGGTCGTTAGCAAGGGCTCTTGCAATGGCGACCCTTTGGCTCTCCCCGCCAGATAGTTCAGAGGGCTTATGATCCGCTCTATTGGCTATTCCCATTATCTCCAGAAGCTCGTTAGCTCGCTTGAGCCTCCTGGCCTTAGAAGTACCTGCAAACCACATGGGGAGGGCAACATTTTCCCTGGCATTCAGCCTCGGTATTAGGTTGAACTGTTGGAAGATGAATCCTATTTTTTCCCTGCGTATCTCAGCCAGCCTATCATCAGACATCTTCGATATGTCATTGCCATCGATACTTACTTTCCCTGAGGTGGGCTTATCCAGGCATCCAATGAGATGCATCAAGGTGCTCTTGCCACTGCCCGAGGGCCCCATTATGGATAAGAACTCCCCGTTTTCAATGGCCAGATCAATGCCCCTGAGGGCCGGAACCTCAATGTGGTCAAGAAAGTAGGTCTTCACTACTCCTTCCAATTTAACGATTTTGCTCTTAGCCATAAAACCGGCCTATCCCCCTTCTGCCTTGCTGGCACTATACCTCCTCCAGCCATAAACAACCACAAGGAACACCACTAAACCAGCTCCAATGTAAGGCGTTTTGCTCTTTTCCTTAGCGGATACCATCATTTGGAAGGTCTTGGGTTCACTATAACCCAGACCGAGTTCATCAGTGTACTCAACGGAGAGTTCGATTTCATAAGGGCCGGAGCTAATCTTTTCATTTGTACCAAGCTCGAAGATGGCAGTGGAGAGATCGTCCTCTTTTAAGGAGCCCAAAAAGGAGGTCCTCTCGCCGGAGAATCCCTCTAGGGGCTGTATGACACCCTTAACCGATTTGGCATCCTGCTTTCCAACGTTCTCCAATTGGACGGATAGAGTGAAGTCGTCACCAGGGTAGATCTTGGCAGGAGATGTCGTTATGCCAGCTATCTCTATTTTAACCTCTCCGCGCTCGTGAACGAAGATCTGGAATTGCTTTTCCATAATGTCCTCGACTCCACGATCGTCGAGATACGTTATCTTCATAAGGGCGTCATAGGCACCAGGTTCGGCATCTTTGGATGCCTTGAATTCTAGAGATGCCTCTGCGGAGCTTCCTTTGTCTAGAGGCCCAAAAAATGCAGTGGTCTCGCCGGTGAAAACATCTGGCACGACCAGATCAATTGCAACGGATTTGGCGTCCTGATCACCCGCGTTTTCAAGTCCCAAGGAAAGTGAGAAATCGGAATCCGGATACACCTTAGAAGGGTCCGTAACGACTTTTGTAATTGGGAGTATAATGTCCCCAGGTTTCTGGATGAATATTTCGAAATTTCTACTGGTCTTCGTCTCTATTCCCCTTTCCAGGTAAACGAGTTCCATGGTAAGGTCATATTTTCCAGAAGTGGTATCCTCATCCACTTCCATCTCAAAGTTCGCAGAGCCCGAGGACCCCTGGCTTATAGTGCCCAAGAAGGCTGAGGTCTCGCCCGTAAATCCGGGGGGAATATCGACGAGGGTGGCTCTCACGGCTTCAGCATCCTCTTTGCCTATATTCGCCAAGTTGAGCCCCAGGGTGAACTCGTCATCAGGTCTCAGTCTCGATGGCGTTGTATTCACCTTAGAAATCATCAAGTCAGCTTTGCCCGCAATTTGAATCCCGAAGCTGATGGTCTCTTCGCCTGCCTCAAGGATATTGTCCTTCCAGCTGATTTTTAGGGGAATGTTGTATACCCCGAAATCTGTCGTATCGCTGACATAAACTTCGTAGTAGGCAGTAATTTTATCTTCTTGGCTCACGACGCCGAAGAACTCCTCGGACACTTTTGCCTCTTGGGCCTTTTCAGTAAGATAGATCTTACCGGCACCCGTGGCTACAATGGGGGAGGTACCATCTGGATCTAACACAGCTTTCACATACACCGCGTAATCCGTGCCGAGGTTTTTTAGCTCGAGGGTGATGTTTGCGGTTTTACCTGGTTCGAGCACCTGTGGGCTCACGCTGGTGACGTAAAAGTCAACGTTTGTGGCAGCCGTCAAATAAGGTAAAATAATCAAAGTCGCAACTATCAATACGATAAGGTTTCTCATCTTAATTCCTCCTTTTCCAGTAATTCGTCGAGCCACTTGAGCTCGGTTTCAATGTGCATAATGCCTCGTTTGAGGGCCTCAAACCTGAACTTGCTTAAATACATGGATGCCAATTCCTTTTTACTACGGAGTTCTTCTAGTACTTTCATGTTTCCTTCCCTCTTGGCATTGAGGAGATTTTTGGCTTCCTTCTTGCTAAGATAATCGAGGAAGAAGAGGTGTAGGGTGAATTCGTCCCGCACGTGTACCTCTTTACCCACACGTTCTTTCAATAAATCATGGAACGTTTCCTCCCCCCTTTTAGTTATCTCGTAAACCTTCTTTACAGGTATGGATTCATCCCTCTCCCATTCAACACATCCATCCTTTTCTAAACTTTTTAACGTAGGATACATCGAGCCATAGTTTATCATCCAAAAGACCCCCGTTCTTTCTTCTAGGTACTGCTTGAGTTCATAGCCATGCATGGGCTTCTCCATCAACATGCCCAAGATGGCGAGCTTCGCCACCGACATATATATAATTGATATATATCAACTTTATATAGTTTGCTTATAAACGCTGAACGCAGATTCACATTCGGCCATTTTCTTCTATCAGACACAGGCAACGCCAGAAGATCGGATAGCCAGAATCCGTATCGGCTACACGCAGCTCTTGTGGCACTTGCAGCCCTCAAGCCTGAGAGCTTTTTTTACTTTTTTCTATCCCCAAATTTTTTATCTTCGATATATTTTTTATAGATATATCATAAAAAGATATATAACTGTTTTCTGTTGATTATTCTTCCATGGAACAGGCGGGTCAGATTAAGGTTACCAGTGTGGTAAAGCTCTACGTCCTCCTCTCCCTCCGAGGTGGCCCAAGACATGGTTACGAGCTGATTAAGGAGATCGAGAGGCATACCGGTGCCAAGCCCAGCACGAGTCAAATATATCCCTTCCTCGATCAGCTCAAAGAAGGCGGCTTGGTGAAGGTGGAGGAGACCGGCGATAGGGACAAGAAAGTTTACGTTCTCACAGCAAAGGGCGAGAGGTTCGTAGGGAAGAAGCTGGAGATGTTCGAGGGTATCATAGCCGCCACAATAGAAAAGGACCTCACCAAGTGCGCCCACTGTGGGTGCGAGGTCTACAAAGGAGGCTACGAAGAAGTCATCGACGGGGAAAAGCTCATCTTCTGCTGCATGCACTGCGCAAAGACGTTCAAGAAGCCCTGAAACAATGTTTAAAAAAAGTAGTGGAGTGACAAAATGGAAAATAAAAAATTAAGAGTATTGGCATTAGTAGGCGTTCTTCTTTTAGCTATATTTGTATACCCAAGCCTCAGCGGCCAAACTGACGAAATTATACCCGATTTAAATACCCAGATAATTCGAGACATTTCAACTGAAGAGACTAATCGGTTGATCCAGGAAAATAGGGGGAATCAAGACTTTGTCCTACTTGATATTCGAACTCCTGAGGAATACAACGGCGGCTACATTGAAGGCGCAATTAACAGGGACTTCTATTCCCCGACTTTTAGAGAGGAACTTGACAAACTTGACAAAGACAAGACCTATCTTATCTACTGTCGGAGTGGACGACGCAGTGGAATAGCACTGGGAACTATGAAAGAACTCGGATTTATCGAGGCATACAACATGTTAGGCGGAATTAACCAGTGGACAGAAGAGGGATTTACACTATTATCTTAGGTTCCTTAGGACCCGAGAGGGATTAGATGAATCAAAAGAAGATTATCAGCATAGCTGCTACTGTAATGGTGGCCTTATTCGTGTATTATTCCACCAATGCCGCCCCCTTGATAAGCGACAAAAACTACACGTATATCAGTGGGATGAGATGGTACCAGACGTACGACAAGGGGCAGGAGATCGCAGCCCAGGAGAACAAGCCCATGCTCGTCTACTTCTGGGCAATCTGGTGCACATACTGTGAGAAGCTTCACACAGAGGTCTACCCCGATCCAGAGGTCTCAAGTCTTCTAACCGAGCACTTTGTCCTCGTGGCAGTTGACCTCGACACAAACAGGGATGATGCTAGTAAATTCGGTGTATCCTATCCACCCCATCTCCTCTTCTTAACCCCTGATGGCGAGATCATAACACGGATCCCAGGTTATGTTCCTACAGATCAGCTCCTGACCATCCTACGTTCCATATCAGAGGGCCATGAACAACAGGTCCCGCTATCAGGAGAATACCCGCACTCATAGGAGAAGTAACTAGAGCCGGAAGCGTGGAAAAAATGGAAGAAGAAGGCGTTTTGCGGATGCAAAAGAAACATGTATACATCGTAGTCGTTGCGATGGTCTTATTCTCAGCTGGCTTCGCCGCCAAATCCCTTGCCAACTATTATTCAGCCAGTGGAAACGAAGATGTGATTTGCTCGTCTCCAGGCAACTGCGAAAAGCCATCCTCAGCCGTAAAGTCCGAGTCCCCCCAGGGTCTCTGGGACCCCTTTGGAGATGCAATCGGCTCAAAGGAGGAGATGGGAAACCGGGTGCTAGCATATGTCAACGAGGAGTTCCTCAAGCCACAGGGCGCTGAGGGGGGGATCGTGGATGTAAAGGAATATGGCGATAGTCTATACCTCGTGAATCTGCGCATTCAAAAGGATGGCGTGGCCCAGCAGACATCGATATACGTCACCAAGGACGGCAAGCTCATCATGCTGGGAGAAGGAGGAGGAATGGTGGACCTCCCTAAAACCGATGAGTCGGCCCCACTAACAACTGTCACGCCCCAAGAGCCAGCATCGTCCCAGCTCACACCAAAAGGAGAGATAGATATAAGTGATGCTGCCTATGTCGCCGGGCCAAAAAATTCTACTGTAACCATGATAGAGTTCAACGATTTCCAGTGTCCCTTCTGCAAGAGGTTCCGCGACCAGACCCTCGACTTGATCTTAGAGAATTATGGCGCAAGAATCCAATATGTCCTCATGGACTTCCCCATAACCAGCATCCATCCCCAAGCCCTCATCACCCATATCGCTGCAAGATGCGCAGGTGACCAAGGCAAGTATTTCGAGTATCACGATAAGATATTCACGAACCAGCAAGTATGGTCTAGATTCGTACCCGAATCCGAGGACGAGATAAACGAGCTCAAGAAATATGCCGAGGATCTGGACATGGACAAGGCGCTATTCGGCCAATGCCTCGACTCCAAAAAATACGGAGAAGATGTCTTGAATAACATGCAGAAAGGATTGAACGCGGGCGTCACGGGCACGCCGGCCTTTTTCATAAATGGACAAAAGGTTAGCGGGGCTCAACCCTATACCGTCTTCCAGCAGATCCTAGAAGCAGAATTGGTCGAGAATTTGGAACCAGATATATAGGAGATGATAATTTGGGAAAAAGTAAGCCTACAAAAGGAAGGGAGAAAAGTAAGTCTACAAAAGGAAAGGACATTAAGAAAATAGTAAAGGGGAATAAAAACCTCATACTCGGCGTATTACTTGTAGGGGTTTTCGTTGGATATACTCAACTAGGTGATTCATTGAATCCTACCCAAATTGAAAAGGGGGAGAAGCTCTATAATTCTTATTGTGTGTCCTGTCATGGAGTGAAGGGTATTGGCGAGAGGCCTGATGACATGTACGCTCAAGACGATTACGGCTACGTAGCACCTCCATTGGATGACAGTGCGCATGCTTTCCATCACTCTGACTTTCAATTAGCCGAGGTGATACTCGAGGGTTCATCTAGGAACATAAAGATGGCGGGTTGGAAAACCGTGCTTTCAAGAGACGACGCTTTCGCTATAGTTGACTACATGAAGAGCTTGTGGAGCCCCTTCATAAGGGAGAATTGTCAGGGTGCAAATCACATGAAGCCGGAATGCGGAGGCCACCAATCATAATAAAATCTGTAACGCCTGAAGCACATGGCTTGCATGTGATATTATGTAACTATCAGCCCGTAAAACAAGGCTATTAGCTATGATGTATTATGATGTTTAAGAAGCCTGCAACAGAAAACGAGCGGCTCTTTGCCTCGGTGCTCTTAGTCTTTATAGTGTACTTTGGATTGAATTCCTTGATATTTGCAATATTTGGGGAGGGCAGCGTCTTTGTTTACCGCCTCATGACCCTTTCATTTCTCGGGGGAATGCTTGCAGGGGTCTTGTTTTTCATGTGGAGCAGGCTCCCTGGAGATCAGAAGGCAACGGCATCCGGTTTAAAGCGAAACATTGAGGTCCTTAAAAGGGCCCTGAGCGAGAATGAAAAACTCCTAGTCGACATGATTAGTGGTTCGGAGGGCATCACCCAGGACTCGATCCGGTTTAAAACAGGGTTTTCAAAGTCAAAGGTGAGCGCCTTAATTTCTGAATTGGAGAAAAAAGATATTTTAGTAAGGGAAAGACTTGGGAGGACGTATAAAGTCTTTATTTCGGACTGGGTAAAAAAATAGGCGCTACTGAGAGGATTTGGACGGTTATAGATAAAATGAAGCAAAAGAAAGGGCTATCAAGGTCCGTTTTAAACAAGGTTGTTCTAACAAAATATACCCGGTCCTCGGCCAAAGAACATGGTGAGGTGATAAGAAAATGAAAACATGGAAAATATTTGTGCTGGCAACAGCGGCGCTTCTGATCGTGACTTCAGTGGGAGTTCTTGCTCAAGGATCTGGAGATGGTAACGGCTGGTTGCAGGAGATGAGAGAACACTATATAGGAACCCATGGCGACGACTTTGAAGAACATCATCAGGAAATGCACGGTGAGGACTGGGAGGAACACGTTTCCGAGTGCCACACTGACACAGATGACGAGGAAATGCACACCGATGGACACATGGATAATGGCATGGGTTCGATGATGGGAACAGCCTAGACGAAAGGGCTCTAAAGAGTCCTTCAATATTATAAGGAGATAAAAAATATGATGGGAACTGGCTTTGGAATGGGCTTTGGCCTTATATTTTGGATATCCGTTCTCCTGTTACTGTACTATCTGCTCGTGCAAAGGGAGAATCCTTCAAAGAAAGGAGACTCTGCTCGTGAGATACTCGAGAGGAGATATGCAGCAGGCGAGATATCCCAGGACGAGTTTCTTCGAATGAAAACGGAGATATAGCTATGCCCTTGAAAAAAGAGCACATAGTGTTTGGGGTCCTAGCGGCCCTGTTCCTTGTTTTTTTAGTCTACGAGTCCCTGTTTTTTGACCCCTCCATGGAGCATCATAGGGCCATGCACTCCACAATGGCAGGGCGGACAGGTCCAAGCCTATTGGGATTCAATATTCTGTTCTGGGTCTTGATTTTTGGATTTGCATATCTACTCCTCAGAGAAAGACCGGGAGAGGAGGATGGCAACGGCGCATTAATAATACTAAAAGAGAGGTATGCGAAGGGGGAGATAACGAGGGACGAGTACCTAGACATATTCAAGGACCTGAAAGAAAGATAAGAAATATGCTTATCTAAATGCTATTTTTGAAATAATTGGTCAACGGTGGCAGAAATTCTCTCAACAGCTGAATTCAACGGTACCTTCAAACGTAGCAATTTGTTATCCTATCTTTTAGCAAGCCATTTGTGGGCTACTAAAAAATGCTGAAGAAAAAGTTTATCCAATACTTCGGCCTAACAAATCTCTATGAACTTCTTATGGGTGCTTGTCCCTGTGGGATTTCTTTTGATAATCTTCATTTATCTGACTAGGTATTACTATCGGGATATTCTACTCGGGCCCCCAGTCGATTTTTATGAGGACAGCAATATCGAGGCAGGCCTTTACCCCGAGGGCCATAAAAGCGTGCTGATCATGACTTGCGATGACTTAAACCACAACACAAAGCCAGACAAGGTAAACAAGCTGTTAGAGGTCGCAGAGCAATACGGCATTAAAGTAGTTTTTTTCGTCGTTCCGTTCCACAAAGGCCGCTATGCCCTGACAAGGGAGTCCGGGGTCGTAAAAACACTATTGGAGGCAGAGGCTAAAGGCCATGAAATAGCTCAGCATGGACTTACTCACAGCTCCCCTAAAGGCAGGTTCCTGTTCAGACGGGCCAAGGAACTTGGGCGCCTACCGTATAGCGAGCAGAAGAGGAGGATAAAGAAGGGCAAGAGAATCATGGAACAGCTCGGTTTTAACATTGTTGGTTTCCGATCACCGGCGTTCTCGGCGAGCTTTGATACCCTGAACGTTCTGGACTCAGAAGAGTTCTCTTATTCTTCAGATACCAGGATAACGCCCTACATGTTCATGTCCAACAAAAGGTTCTGCGAATCATTATACTATCCATATCATCCCCAGGACCTAGGCTTGGTTGACTTCACCGTTAACGGGGATTACTTCTGGGGGTACTCCAAGTGGGGTCGGGGCAGTCTTAAGAACCTGAAGAGCAGGTTTAAGAGGTTTTATGACGCCGGCGGTGCGTTCGTGCTCTTATCTCACATAGACCCCGTAAATTCCGGCAAGGGTTTGAAGTTACTAAAAGATTTCTTGGAGCACGTTGAGGATAAGTCCATATGGCGACCGAATCTCAAAGAGCTTGCGGAGTGGTGGAGGGCGAGGGAGATGCTTTATGCGACGACTGAGATAAACAATGGAACGTTAATTGTTACGTTGGACAAGCAAACGGAGCTTCCTTTGCGCGACCTCGCAATAAAGTTCAAGTCCATTGCAACGGCAAAGGATTATAAGATACTTGATGTAAATGGGATTTTGTTAAAGGAGGGCCAGACCTCTGAGGGCAAGGCTATCGTGAGCCTCTAGTTCTGGTCCCAGGTTGATGAGCGGATGTTCGGACTAAGATGCATAGAATGCGGTAAAACGTACTCGGAGGACGAGATGGTCCTCACCTGCGAATGCGGCGGGCTATTAGAGGTGAGATT
>CBDUVV010000031.1:0-9511 GCA_965370755.1 uncultured archaeon
CTTGGTTTCAAACCTCCTCGACAATGCCATCAAGTTCTCCAACAAGGGCGGGAGAATAAAGGTATCTGCAAAAGTGAACTCAGATGGCATGGCTGAAGTATGTATTAGCGATTCTGGAATAGGGATACGTAAGGAATTACATGAAAAGATCTTTGACAGACTCTTCCAGGCCGATGCTTCTACAACACGGAAGTTCAGCGGAACGGGGATGGGCCTAGCGCTGGCAAAAGAGATAGTGGAGGCACATGGAGGAAAAATAACAGTCAAAAGCAAACCCGGTAAGGGTAGCAAGTTCTACTTCACATTGCCCGTATCCAGAGAGGTATAGTGGCGAGGATATTGCTGGTTGATGACGAGCCTAAGATACGGATTATACCCACAAACGTTTTTATTGAAACCCTAGTGTAAAGAGAGAACTTAATGAAGCTGATAATCACCGAGAAGCCCAAGGTCACCCAGAAGATAGCTTATTCTATAGCCGAAAAACCGACTAGAAAACGGGAGTTCGGCGTAACCTATTATGAGGTCAACTCAAACGGTGACAAAGTATTGATAGCCCCAGCGGCGGGCCACCTGTATTCCCTCAAGCAGGACGCGCAGAAAGGCTGGGATTACCCGGTCTTCGACGTGAGCTGGGCGCCCCTAAACGAGATCGAGAAGTCCAAGGAATTCGTCGGGAGGTACATCAAGCTACTGTCCACGATATCATCCGAGGTAGACGAGTTCTACATAGCCACCGACTACGATATAGAAGGCGAGCTTTTGGGCTACAATGCTCTGCGCTTTGCCTGTAATCCAGGAACAAAAACAGTTTGGAGGATGAAATTCTCTGCCCTCACCAAGTCGGACCTCAGTAGGGCCTACCGTAATCCCGTAGAAATCGATAAAAAATTGATTGCAGCAGGAGAGGCGCGCCATATCATGGATTGGTACTGGGGGATCAACACCTCCCGCGCCCTAAGAATCGCCCTGAGAAAGGCTATGGGAAGGGCCACCGTCTCTGCTGGCAGGGTTCAGACGCCAGCTCTTGCAATCCTGGTGGAAAGGGAGAGGACAATCTCAAAATTTGTTGCCGAGACCTACTGGGAAGTTCTAGCGAATCTAGATGTTAAAGGCGTCAAGGTCAAGGCCCATCACGTTGACGGCAGGATATTTGATGAAGCAAAGGCTAAGAAGATCCTCAAGAACTCATCGACGAAGTCTGCAGTGGTATCAAAAGTAGAAGTCGAAAAGATTACTAGACCCCCGCCGTATCCCTTCGACTTGGGCACCCTTCAAAGGGAATCGTGGAGGGCTTTTAGATATTCTCCCAAGCAGACCCAAAAGATCGCCCAGAGCCTATATGAGAGCGGCTACATCTCCTACCCCAGAACGTCCTCCCAGAAGCTGCCCCCGGCCATAGGGTACAAGCGGATACTGGAGTCCCTTGCTAGAGCCAAGGAATTCAAGGGCATGGCCGAGACCGTGCTCAAGAAGTCCCCGTTAAGGCCCAGGCAGGGCGTAAAGACCGACCCGGCGCATCCAGCCATCTATCCAACAGGGGTGATACCAAAACGCCTCGGGAAGTCAGAGGAACGGATATACGCACTTGTGGTTCACAGGTACATAGCAACCTTCGGAGACCCCTTACTCAGGGAGGAGGCGAAGGTAAAATGCCTCTTGAACAAGGAGGAATTCGAGTTCAAAGGGGCTTGGACATTAGACGAGGGATGGCTGCCCCTTTATCCGTACATAAAAATTAAGGAGCTCCGTCTCCCCGCGTTGCATGAGGGGGAAAAGCTGGGGATAGAGAAGATTGACCTCAAGGAGGACGAAACAAGACCCCCTGACAGGTTTAACCAATCGACCCTGGTGAGGGAATTGGAGAACCGGGGCCTCGGTACCAAGGCTACCCGAGCCGATATCGTTGACACTCTCTTCCGTAGAGAGTACGTGCAAGGCAGCCCCTTGGAGGTCACAGAGCTTGGCCTATCGGTGATAAATGCCCTGGAGGAAAATGTCCCCGTGATAATAAGCGAGGAGCTCACTAGGAGCTTTGAGGAGAAGCTTGAGAAGATACAGAGCGGAGAAGTGAGCCAGGAGCAGGTGCTGGACGAAGCAAAGGAGAAGCTGACTCAGATCCTTCAGGAGTTCAAGGCGAAGGAAGATGCGATAGGGGCGAAGTTAATGGAGGGTTTACAGGAGACTGAGCGCAAGAAGCGCCATATTGGAACGTGTCCAAGCTGCGGCCACGAACTCCGCGTGGTTCGCTCCAGAGCATCGGGCAAGTCCTTCATAGGATGCTCCAACTATCCGAAATGTTCCAATTCTTACCCCCTTCCCCAGCGAAGGGGCGTTAGGCCAACGGATAAGAAATGCAATGCCTGCGGCTTGCCCATGATCAGCGTTCCCCTTGGCAGGAAGCGGATGCTGAGCTGTATTGATATGGAGTGTCCATCCAAGAAAAAGAGGATCAAAAAGAAGGCCTAGGCATCGCGGGCTCTTAGATCTCCAAGCAATCGAAGTATATATTCCCGTGCCTCGTCGACATTGGCGGGCATCCTCTCAAGGTCCAGGCCTTCCTCCCGCAGCCCCCTGAAAAGTTCCGTGAGAATCGGAAGTGCTATGTTAGCGCCCTCCAAAACGTCCACCTTTTCGAAGACATCTTGGACCGGTCCAGCGAGGACGATTCCACCCTGCTGCAGAACGTAGACCGTGTCGGCAATAAGGTGGACTATATCCACATCATGAGTTGTTATCATCAGGGCCGTGTCGTTCTTTCTGTTCAACTCTAAGAGGAGCTCCATGATCTCAACTTTAGACCTCGGGTCGACATCTGCGAAGGGCTCGTCTAAAATGAGTATCTTCGGCTTCATTATTATGGCGCCTGCGATGGCAACCTTTCGCTTCTCACCACCGCTGAGGTAATGGGGTATCTTATCTTTGAGGTGGGATATCTTCAATTCCGATAGGACTTCCTCCACAAGCCTCTCCACCTCGTCTTTAGGAAGCCCCCGGTTCATGGGCGCGAAGGCGATATCATCCCATACTGTGGGGCCTATTATCTGGTCGTCCACATGCTGGAACACCATGCCTATGTCGCTGCGTAGCTTCCGAAAGCGGCTGCTTGTGGTGGGCTCATCGAAAACCATAACGTCTCCTTTCGAGGGTCGAAGAAGACCGACAATGTGGTAGAGCAGGGTGGTCTTACCCGAGCCGTTGGAGCCGAGGACAACCACCTTTTCACCTTCGTGGATGATGAAGTCCAAGCCGCATATGGAGACCTTCGTCTTATCGGGGTACTCGTGTTCTAGGCAGTCCACCCGAACCAGATGCTTCCTTTCACCTCTCTTGAGGAAGTGATCATAGGGCTTCCTCCCTCCGTGGTCATGTTCCTCGGTCAATTATATCACCCCCTTTGCCCGCAGTGATATGCCGACGATTAAAGACCCGATGGTTAAGGGATACATGTCAAAGCGCCGCCATCGCATCTCTTCACCCATAGAAAATACACCCTGATAACCTCGAACTAGAAATATCTGGTACATCCTCTCACTCATATCTATGGAATGGATGAGGAGCACAGCCACCATCTTGCCGTAATTGCCCAAGTTCTTCCGGATCTTCCCGGCACTCAGGCCCTTGAGACGCATGGCTCTGATCATGTCATCTAATTCCTCTATCAGGATGAAGAAGAAGCGATATGTGAGGACCATAGTGCTGGCGATTATCTCGGGAAGGAACCTCCTGGCTAGGCCGAATACCTGGGTATATGGAGTTGTGCTTAAAAGGAGAATCAAGCTCAAGGCGGCGCAGAGGGAGCGGAGCATCAAAACAGAAGGCGTGTAGAGGGCGTTTACCAAGCCAAGGCTTCCTAGATCACGAACGAAAATGCCGAGGCCGAAGACGGCAGCAAATATCACTGGATAAATTCCCCAGGTCAGCACTTTGAGAAGAGGAAGCCTCGATAGGTGGAAGGTAAAGAGGATGACTCCAAGTATCAAGGCCAAGGATCGAAGGTCATCGTTGGTAACAACGCTTGCGATTATGAGCAATGTTGCTATCCCCTTGGAGATGGCGGAGGACATGTGGAAGGGGCTGTCCTTCTTGTTTGCGAAATAGTCCACCATCCTTATGTCGGCAACCATGTCATTTCCCCCGAGTTAGGATATCGGGCCGAACAGCGTCGATGTATCCTACAGTCGAGCCCACTAACACCGATTCAATCACTGCTCCGATGAGGGATATGGTCAATACTGTTACGGCGAATTCTTTGATGGGAATCGCTGTACGCCCGTTCTCTTCGTGCTCATCTAGGAACTCTCCGAATTCCACATTTGACAAGGCTCCGATACCCACGAGGAGTAAAGCAGAAGTTATCATTGCTACGAGAGTAGCGACCCCAGCGCTTAGGCCCGGCTTGGACTTCTTACGCATTCCCCTGTAAATGAAGAACCCAAGTACGGCCTCGGTGGATACGAGGAGGGTGTTAAGTCCTATCATTGTCAGCCCCCCATGACCTACCAACGAGAGCATCACGTTGGTGACGAATACGGCTATTACAACTGGATATGGACCGAGGATTATCCCGCTCAAAACCGAAAGATTGACATGAGTGAATCCAAGCTCAAGGCTCATCACCACAAGCATGATGGCACTGAGCGCGGCCATTAGGGGGATTATCTTAGCCTTGTCCGAACCCTCTTCGAGTTTTCTGTTCGATATATAAAGCAGTGGGATTAGAATGGCGAAGCCCAGTGCGACAAGCCAAAGCGGCAGGACGCCATCTGGTATCTCGATGTGAACCAATTAGCTCACCTCCGGCAGCACTCGCCGCTGGATACTAGTTCTTTTCCACAGGGACACGTATCAGGGTGACTGTACTTACTACAGATCATATCAGCGAGCTTCGGGGGTAGATGTTCTTCCATGCCACCTGAAGCCACGCAAGCATCCTCAACGCTCAAGGCAAGTTCCCTCACCAGAAGTACCTCAAGGAGGCGGTGATTTCTGAAGAGCTGCTCTGCCCTCGTACGTCCCATTGGGGTTAATGAAGCCCCGTAGTACTTTTCGTAGCTCAATAGGCCATCGGCCTCCATCCGCTTCACTAGGTCAGTTGCCGTGGAACCGGGAATTCCCAATTCATGAGCTATCTCCCCAGTCTTAGTCCTAGAAGTAACACCCATGTCGTAGAGTATTTTCAGACATTTGCCCTCCATGTTAAGTCGTCAGTACGAGGAATTATATAGTTTTCGGAGACCCGAAACTTTACATCTTCTTACCACTCAGACACGCGGTGCAAACACCTTTCCTGCCGTCATAATGGGACGAACAAACCATCATCCCGCACAATGAGCATGTATGAGTAGCCCTCGCCCTCCCGCAGGTTTGACACAACCCGGAGATCATAATATACAATGGTCCAGTGGACATATAATTTATTGTATCCAAATGCGAATCATTCTTGCTTCAATAATTTGTCGTGCAGCAACATAACATTGTCTTCGCTTTTTCCAAAATCAATGATCTGCCATTTCGGCTCTGAAGTAATTAATATGCGAGTTTTGCCGACTTTGGATGAAACGATCACCTCTACAGATTCGCCCCAAGAAAATATAGAGCTCGGAGCAGATGCTTTTATGAAGTTTTTAGATTCTTCGTCTGTTTGCCAACCAATTTCCGAAATCGCATCCTTGATTTTCGACAGCGAATCGGATTTTGATGACTTCCAAAAAATTTCTGCCTCTGCCAATGTTTTTCAACCCTTTTTCTGGTAATGTTTGATTACATTTGGGATGTTTTGTTATTTAATTCTTTTATCGTGCAAGGCAACGCAATTTCTTTTGCATACGTATTCTGCACAATCGTGAATTCCCATTTCAACAAAATGGGTTGTTAAAAGTTTAAGAAATATTGTTATCAAAGTTCGTGGGTAAGGTTTATTATGCGCACTCGAAAGACCTGGGCTTACATGTAGATTGAGGAGCCCGGAATGGTTAAGATAGTAGGAATGATATTCGGGGAAGTTGGATATGGGGACTTCAACTTCATCGTGAGCAAGGAGTCCAATCTCCAGAAGGGGGAGTACGTCAAGGTCAATCACGACGCCTATGGGTGGGTGCTAGGGCAGGTCAGCCAGATAAAGCGTTACAACGAGATGTTTTCGCTGGATGCTATCACTGGGGTAGCCATCCCCAGAGAAGATGCTGGTGAGCGGATAGTCGCGAAAGCAAAGGTCATTGGATACATTGATGAGCGTGGATTGCTAAAGGCCCCAAAGATGCCCTTTCGGCCAGGTGAAAAGGTCCACCAAGCGGATGCGGGAATAATAAAAAGGTCCCTCAAACTGGAGCAGAAGTCGGGCATATACCTCGGACTGCTAGAAGGACACGGAGGGACTGTTCCGGTCCACTTGAATCCCAACAAGCTCATCCAGAAACACGTTAGCGTCCTAGCCAAGACTGGTGCGGGTAAATCTTACACTGTGGGCGTTCTAATCGAGGAGTTGATCGAGAAAAAAGTCCCAGTGGTGATAATCGACCCCCATGGGGAATACGCCTCCCTTGCCAACCCCAACACAAATCCACAAGAGGTAAAGGCGATGCAGAAGTTCGCCGTCACCGCAAAGGGCTACAAGAACGTCGTGGAGTTCACCCCGGATCAACACGTAAATCCCAGGGCCGATCGAGAACTCGCCTTGGATATAACCAAACTCACGATAGCCGACTTCATGGAGATGCTACCTACAAAACTCAGCGACAACCAGAAGGGAATACTCTACGAGGCCCTCAAAGTGGTCAAGGGATACGGCAAATACACTTTGAGAGATATAATCAGGGTGATTCAGGAGCACGAGAGCAAGGCCAAATGGAACCTAATCACCAACCTAGAAATGCTGAGGGAGAGCAGGATCTTCGAAGGCCAGCCCGTTCATCCTATTGACATCGTGAAACCGGAGACAACTTCCATTATAAACCTGCGCGGGATACAACCCGAGATCCAGGAGATAGTTGTGGCCCGGCTAATCACTGAGGTATTCGAGGACAGGAAAAGGGGAAAAGTACCGCCGATGCTGTTGCTCCTCGAAGAGGCCCATAACTTTGCGCCGGAGAGAAGCTTCGGTGTGACCTGCGCATCCAAGATCATCAGGACCATCGCCAGCGAGGGACGAAAGTTTGGCCTCGGCCTTTGTGTCGTGAGCCAAAGGCCCGCAAGGATAGACAAGAGTGTCCTCAGCCAGTGCAACACCCAAATAATTCTCAAGGTAACGAATCCCAACGACCTGCGCGCCATAAGCCAGAGTATAGAGGGCTTCACTCAGGACCTGGAAGAGGAGATCAAGCAACTTCAACCAGGCGTAGCATTGGTTGTAGGCGATGTTGTGGAACAGCCCATCTTCGTGGATGTCAGGGTGCGAAGGTCACGGCATGGGGGCGTATCCGTCGAGGTTGTGAGGCAGCGGAAAAAGAAGAAGGCCCAAGCTCCAACGTTTGGAGGTTTCCTCCACAAGTTATTTACCCGGAGTTAGGACGGTTTGCTAGGTCCTCTCAGAGCATAGTTACCTCTTTTTGAAGATGAATACGAGCATCATGCCAGCTAAAAAGCCGCCGACATGAGAAAGATTAAATAGGGACCGCAAATTGAATTGAGTGTTGCTATGGTCAAGAGTCTCGTCATGAAGTTCGGAGGCACCTCTATTGGAAGCGGTGCAAGAATAAAACAGGTAGCTAGTATAATCTCAAAATACAAGGCCGAGAACACCGTTGTAGTTGTCAGCGCCATGGCGGGGGTAACGGATATGCTCGTCGAGATGAGCGAAAAGATCGTCGAAGGCGCATCGGAGAATGAGATAAAAAAGTTCACTATAGACATCAAGGAGAAGCACTTAGCGACCATAAAAGAAGTCGGAGGAAGCGATCAGAAAGCCGTCTTCTTAGAGGTTGAAAATCTCTGTGCCGAGCTTGAGAAGGTGCTCATCGGAATATCCTATGTAGGAGAGCTCACGCCGCACTCTTTAGACTATGTACTGTCCTTCGGCGAACGTCTCTCAGCACCCATCTTGGCAAGTGCCTTGCGGGGGCAGGGATTGGAGTCAAATTGGCTCACTGGGGATGAGGCGGGTATAGTCACGAACTCAGACTTCGGCAAGGCAAAGCCCTTGTGGGATCAAACCAAAAAGAAGGTAAGAAATGCCCTTCAGCCCTTATTGAAGAAGGAGATACCTGTAGTGACCGGGTACATCGCCATGGATACCGAGGGCAGGGTCACGACCCTGGGGCGAGGAGGGTCGGATTATTCTGCCTCCCTATTGGGTGCCGCCCTAGGGATGGAAGAGATTTGGATTTGGACCGATGTAAGCGGTATAATGAGCACCGATCCAGCACTGGTAAAAGAGGCCAGTACTATTGATGTCATCTCATATTCCGAGGCAGCCGAGCTCGCACATTTCGGCGGCAAGGTATTGCATCCAAAGACCATAGAACCTGCCATGGAGAGAGGAATTCAAGTCAGGGTGAAGAACAGCTTCGATCCAGAAAGCATGGGGACTCTGGTAGTAAAAGAGCAGGAGGAAGTCAGCGACATAGTAAAGGCGGTCAGCGTGATGCATAACGTCGCCCTCCTCACCATCGAAGGAATGGGCATGATCGGAGTCCCTGGCGTAGCCGCCCGGGTGTTCACTGCCCTATCCAAAGAAAATGTGAACATCATCATGATCTCCCAGGGTTCATCGGAGGTAAACATCTCCATCGTAGTCGAAAAGACCGACCTTGGGAGGGCGAAGAAGACCATCTCCAAGGAATTCGCAGGAAAGAACATAATACGGGATGTGCGCTACGAGAAAAACGTGGCCGTAATAGCCATCATAGGAGCGGGAATGAGGGGCACCAGGGGAGTTGCAGCCCGTGTCTTTACAACCGTGGCCAAAGCAGGTGCAAACATCATCATGATCTCCCAGGGCTCATCAGAGGTAAACATCTCCTTTGTTGTTGCGGGCGATGATGCGAAAAAGGCCGCTAAGGCGCTTCATGACGAGTTCGTATTGAAGCAGAGAAAATACGTGGTCGTGTGAAGAGTCTATTAGTGTTCTTTGAAAAAACGAGAGATACTTTTGGAGTATAATTGAGGCTTTCACCCGATATACCGAAGCTCTTCGTCCCCTGTCTTCTTTTGAATCATGCCGAGATCCTCCATCATCTTCTTCTCCAAAACCTGGGCCTCCGCTGCACGTTCTTTAGCCGCCTTGGCCATCGAATCCAGTTGCTTCATCCCAACCTCAACATCCAGAAAGCCGCTTAACACCTTGAGCACAGCCTTCGCCGAATTTGGGTCTATGTAAAAGCCCGATGTCTCGCCCATGAGGCAGGCACCGTATATCCCTCTAAGCTTCGCCAGACCCAGCATAAGACCGGAGATGCCGATTATTTGCCCGACATTATCCCGGCTAACGATTACCCCATGCGCCTCCAGGTCGGATATAAACTTTTTATGAGTTATTGCACCGAAGACCTTGGGTTTCTCGACCACCTTGCCC
>CBDUVV010000032.1:0-9489 GCA_965370755.1 uncultured archaeon
CGGAAAGTCTGTCACTACTGTGGAGAGAGGATAAAGAAGAAGGAATTAATAGGCCACTTTGCAACGGCTCATAGTATAGGCGCCCGGGATAAGGAAGAGTTCGCTTGTCTTGATGGCTGTGTGAGGTGCTGTGACGACGAGGGAGTGCCTCTAGAACTGACCCTTGGAGATCTAATGAGGATTTCAAATCACCTTGATGTCAGTATGGAGAAGCTCTTTGAGGATTACTGCCAATTGATGTGGAACAGAATTCCAAATACACCATATTTCATACCCTCCACGGGATTGGTGTTTCCCTGTGGATTCCTTAAAGAAGAGGAATGCGTCGTCTATGACGTAAGGCCCCTCCATTGTAGGCTATTTCCTGAGAACATCTTAACCTCCAATTTTGAAGACCTCTCGCCAGTTAAAGGAAGGGGCTATCAATGCGTTGATAAGGAATTTACGATAAGCATGGACCGGGCAAAGGCCGTCAGAACTCTTTCAGAGATAGACCAACGAGAGCTGGAGGCGACAGCCGAATATTTCGAAAATATCAACTACAGCGTCCCTATTAGCGATGAAGAATACGGCCAAATAATGTCGGCTATAGAAGGCCTTGACGAGATAGAAAAAAACGCGAAGAAACGCGCATTTTTCATGGAAGTTCTCAACAAAAGAATAGGCCTTGATGATTTAAAAAAGGTATTCGTAGACAAGATAAAAAAGTTGGATGGGGACCAAAATTTAAAGAAGTTCAGCCTTTTTGAAGTATAATTATCTGGCGAAAGTGATCCTTATCTCCTGCCATCCCCAGTTATCAACCGTTATAGTGTAATCATCCAGAGCATCGCTTTTTTCGTGGATGTCCTGGGTTATGTCCTCAGGCGGGAAATCAGTACTTAGGTAAGCAATGCTGCCTTCCAGTTTCGAGCCCCCTTCGGTCTTTTTTAATACTGAAAACTTCCAAATAGTAAGTCCTAGGCATCCGTCTGAACTCATAGCGAGGTATAACATTGCGTCGCCTACTTGGAGGGTATATGAGTCGTCCATCGTAAATGTCTTGCTTCCTTCGAACGCAGACACTACCAGATCGGGCTCCAACTCAGAGGGCTCAAGACCAACTGGAGCGATTGGAGCTTCGGTTGGCGCAGGAGTTGGGGGCTGGGTCTGCGGTGGAGCAGTAGTTTCAGGAACCTTATCCCAGGGCTTAACACCAGTCACTACTGGCAAATCTAAATCGCTTCCCCATTCCTCCCACGAGCCGTCGTATAGCTTTACATTTGAGTATTGGAGCATTTCACTGAGTTCGAACCATGCTACCGAGCCCGCGTAGCCGTTAGTACAATAGGTGATAATCTCCTTGTCGTTCCCTATTCCCGCCTCGTTGTAGATATCCTCGAGCGCACTTTCTGATTTAAAAGTACCATCCTCGTTTACCGTTTCCTCCCAGTCCACGTTCACAGCACCCGGTATATGTCCCGCCTTGTATTTCTCTGCTGAGCGGGCGTCCAAGATGGTCACATAAGGGTTTTCTAAATTATCAAAAACGTAGTTTTTCGTAACAAGTATGGAAGTCTCGAGACCCCCAATTGAATATTCAGCTTGTTCCATAGATGGAGCCTCTGCGGTGATACTCTTTCCTGTAGCTTTCCAACCACCTAACCCCTCATCTAAGATGTAGACTTTCTCGTGACCATAGTATTTCAAAATCCAATACATTCTGGAGGTGAACAGATTGTTGGCATTGTCGTAGAGCACGATGGAATCTTCGCTGCCAATCCCCCCTTTTGATAACAACGCCTCTAAATCATTCGCTGAAATGGCCATGAACTCGACGATCTTTTCTGAATCTACTATGTCAGAATAAGGGTTCACATAAACCGAATTAGGGATGTGCCCAGCTGCATATTCCTCGTAGTTTCTCGCAAGATAAATCGTCTTGATACTCTGATCTCCCGATTCCTCTTCGAGCCAATTTACATCCACCAAAACCTCTTCGGAGACAACCGTCGGCGATATTGGTTCAACTCCATTGCCCGAAGTTGGCTTCTCCACTTCCCCATTCGACCTCTTCCACTCGTATAAACCGCCCTTCAATTTGACGAGATTAGAATATCCCATCTCTGACAATACTTCTACCGCCTTGGCACTCCTAGGATCGACTGCACAGTATACAACGACCTTTTTGTCCTTGGGTATATCAAGGGCTTGAATTTTTTCTAATTCATAGGATGGGACCAAAATAGCCCCGGGTATGTATCCCTGTTCGTACTCCAAAGGTGTCCTGACATCCACGAGGACAAAATCCTCATCACCCCCCATCATAGTCTTTAGTTCAACCGGCGTTATTTCGTGAGAGCCGATTAATAAATCGGCAACTGAAAAACCACTTAATTTGAGCCCTGCCGCTAACAAGAATGCCAAAATGAGGAGCTGTAACTTACGCATTATTCTAAGCCTCGAAACTTACCATCTTAAGACTAATTGACAAAACCTCACCTATTGAAGCGCTTTTATTCTTTTGCTGAATAGAGAAGTCTCCATCAACCGAGCCAAACACTACATGTCCATGGGCACTTCACCAGGTTCTGATCCCGTTACAAGTGGAACATCCGGATTGTTTGACCACTCAAGAGAAGAGCCATCATAGACCGCTACGTCTGGATACCCCAAGAGCTGATTCAGAACGTACCAAGAATAAGAGGACAATAGTCCGTTATGGCAGTATACGACGATCCTCTTGTCCTTAGTCACACCCACGTCTTCATAGATCGCTTTGAGCTCTTCATAGGACTTGATTACCTTGTCCTCATCCCAGCTCTTGCCTCCGGGGACATTAATCGCGCCGGGGATATGTCCACCGCCTCTGCCGATACCCGGCCGGATATTTTCACCTGTGTACTGGTCAGCAGGCCTCGCATCCACGATGATTACATCCGGGTTGTCTAGGCTATCGTACACATATTCAAGACCCACATATTCCGCTTCGCTCTTGTCTCTTGCCGAATAATCAGATGGGTTTATCGTCGAAACTTCTTCCGAGAGCTCCCCACCCGACCTGGTCCATGCGTTCTTACCACCATTTAATAGTCTAACATCCCTATGACCGTAAAAACTCAGAACATTGAACATCCTAGCAGCCATCATGTTGTTTACGTCGTCATAAACAACGACGGTATCAGAGTTCTTTATTCCAAGGCTCCTTAGAAGCTCCTCAACCTTATCCATTGATGCCATCTGATTTTCAACAGAAGCATCTAGGTCAACTATATCGGTTCTATAATCGACGTATAAGGCACCCGGTATATGGCCATCATCATACCGATCCTTTATGGATGGAGTTGAAATGATTTTGACGTTCGAGTCGTCTTTATGTTGAGCCACCCATGAGGCATCTATAAGCGCATCTGGGTTGGCATATTCCATGGTTTGAGTCGCCGGAGTGGTTTTGGTTGGAGCCTGGGTCTCCTGTGGAACCTCCTCCCCGACACATCCTGAAAAAAAAGCCATCGCTATAATTAACAAAACTAGATATACCCTCTGCATTTTCCACCCTCCGTTAAATATTATTTATTCCAATAAATTATTACGTAACTATAGGTAATATATTTTTCTCTATTGATTATGGTCAAAAATAGACTTTCCTTGCTCGATTATCTTAAAGTCCTCTGAGTCTGCGTCAATGCCTAGTAAATCCGAAACTATCTCCTTATCGCGGCAGTCTCTACAGAACTTTGGGATTTCTTGTTCTTTTTCTTTAAGAGTGTCGGAGATTCTGCTGAAGGCCGTTTTTGCCATGATGGGCCTCCCACATTTATTGCAATAGGTCAATTCAACTTTGATTTCTTCTCCAGTCTCACTTACAAACCGCTCTAAATCGAGAACCTTCTTCACGCTGAGGGCATTCTCAGGACATATATCCTCGCAAATTCCGCATGCAATGCAATTGGTATGAGTAAAAGTTACTTCCGGGACCCACCCATCTGTCTTGGGCATGTCACCACCTTTTAAAGCACCAGTAGAACAATAGTTCGCACACGCGCTGCACAAGGTGCATTTCTGGGTATCGATTAGCACGTCACCAAAGGGATAGTCACCTTCAATAGTGCCTGAATTTACTCCCGTCTTCTCCGAAAATCCCTGGAGAATTGCCAAGAGCACTGCTCTTTCAGAGGTTTTCTTGTCAATGCTCAGCTCGACAGACTCCGCCTTCTGGAGTTTAGTAGCTTTCAACTGCTTCAGGTTTGTAACGAACTTGTCTATGCTTTGCGCAAATTTCTCCGGTTCCTCTGCCTCCCCTTTAATCATCTTTATCCTGGAGTCCTCAATGTCGTATACCTTGAGAAGTTTCTTAGCATGGGCGATGTTCTTAGAGGAAGTGTTTATCCCGGTTCCATGGCTGCATTTCCCTGCGCAACCGGCTAGTAGAACACCCTCAAATCCCAAGTCTAAAGCCCTCAAGAGATGGGACTCGGAGACACTGCCAAGACACGTCACCTTTAGAGGTAGCACAGTGGGATATTTGACTTTGTTAGCACCTGCGGCACCCAGGGCGGCCTCACCACAATCGGAGCAGTAGAACATCAGCACTTTCGGACTTATTTTCGCCTCTGATAGTACCTCCATCTGCTCGTAGAGAACGGACTCTGGGCACTCAACCCACTTAGAAACACCCTGCGGGCAAACCCCTACACATACGCCGCAGTACCTGCATGAATTATTGTCAACTTCTCCGGATGAGATAGCCCCATAAGAACATGAGTTAGAGCAAAGGACGCAACCTTCTGTATCAATCTTTTTCCCCTGTAGTCTAAAATTGGCGCACAGTTCAGGATTTGTATCCAGTACCTGCTCCTTAACCACATCGGCCAAGTAGACAGTAGCCTCCAAAGTGGCAGCCTGCGCCTTCTTGTATGCCTCCAAACCATCGCCATCGCAGACATAAACTCCTTCCCTTGGAGCAAGAACCTCAGATTCAGAAAACGAAATTATCCTGCCAACGTCCAAAACTTCACTTCCGCCTTCAAGCCTTATCGCATCGACGGGACATGCCTTGATACATTCCTCGCAGTCATCACATTTTTCCGGGTCTAATAGGTATATGTTAGAAATCGAATCTTTAGGATGGCCGATTGCGTTCTTTCCACAGGCTTCGACACATCTACCGCACTCTATGCAAGCATCCACGTCTACATGCTTATCTTGCTCAAGCTCAACTTGAAAAGCCCCCGGATTGCCATTCACCCCGACGACTCGAGAAGCAGAGTGAACTGAAAGTTCGTTTGTGTCGTAAAGGCACGTTCTATGAGGTGGCTCGCAGAATTGAGAGTCTCTACATAGGTCACAATCTTTCCTTATGTATCCCTCATCCGGGACTAAATGAACGGTCGCCCCCATTTTAAGGAGTTCTTTGGTAGCACGAATTGCATTGATGCCGCCCACAAGGAGGACATTTGAATTGGCCTTCACTTCTATTGGCTCAGGGTAGTAGTTGTCCTGGTGAAGGACATTCTTTATCAGGGCCAAGGCCTTTTGGGTCGCCTCTTTCTTGTCATCGTGCACCCAACTGCAGTGCTCCCTAATATTTACAACCTCAAGTTCGTCCTCTCCCATATCATGGGCCTTCATAACCTCCTCGAAAAATCCCTTTTTCTTGGAGCACGCCCCTATCACGACCCTCTCGGGTTTCCTGTCGTCGGTCCAGCGCAGATGCTGAGTCAAGTAGGGTACATCTTTCTCCTTGCAGAGGAGGTCGGCGACCTCAACGATCTTCACGTCCTCTTTCTTGAGATTCTTGGCAATGGCCTTAAAATCCAGATTCAAGTCCTTATTGCATGTGCACAGGAAAACTCCAGTTCCAGTCATTCCAACTCCTCCTATGAGACAAGTGTAAGTGGGATTTCGATTATTAACAATAGAAAGGTATAAAATATTTATGTTACAAAGAAAATTGATAAGCGAACCCAGCTGATTAAAGAGGCAAACACTCTGGAATCACTGGGGGCTGAAAGGATTAGATCAAGGGGACGAAATTGAAACAAAAGAATGTATTTTTAGAGGTAAAGAGCGTTACAACTTCCTGCGAAGAAGTCTGCCGGATCCACGAACATATACCCTTCAACGAAGAGAGTATAGATCGGATAGCCGACAAACTTGGAGCCATCTCAAACCCCACGAGGCTCAAGATAATCCTCCTCGCCATGAAGTACGGGGAGATCACCACCTGTGAACTAGAGAAAGCTCTGAGTTTGAGTCAATCTAAGGTCTCCTATCATCTCCTCAACCTTTTGAATGCGGACATCGTGGATAGGCGCACCTATGGCCCGTGGTCGTTTTATAGGGTAAAAGACAAAGCAGAGATATCCAATATGTTCCGAGTTATCGGGACTGATAAGGGCGAACTTCAGTCTCTTATAATGGATTAAAGCGAGAAAGTAAGTATACCTTGGCAGAGAACATGCCAAGGGTAGTGCCATGATCCCAAAAGACATCGTTACTTGGTTAGTGCTCCTAATAGTGGTGATTGGCATGGGGTTCAGTCTAACCAGGCTAAATGATCTCGCGGCCAGCAACGAAGCTTTACGCGGTGAACTCGAAACCTTGAAGGCATCAAAGGTCATCGTAGAGGCGCAAGAGGACACTGTAATCAATGCTTATAACAAGGTCGCACCCTCAGTTGTTTTTATAACCTCGACCGTACTCACCTTCGACTTCCGGAGGCATGCGGTTCCCCAAGAAGGAGTGGGCTCAGGCGCCGTCGTGAGCCCAGAGGGGTACATCCTAACCAACAACCATGTAGTGGAGGGGGCGGAGTTCATAACCATCTCTATGGGAAACGGTGAGGAAATTGAGGCCGAACTCATTGGAACTGACCCCAGCCACGATCTTGCAGTAATCAAGATACCTTCGGGTGATCTTCCCGTTGCCAGTATGGGTGACTCAGAACACTTAGAGGTCGGACAAACAGTGGTCGCTATAGGCAATCCCTTCAGCCTGGAACGCACCGCCACTATGGGCGTGATAAGCGCCTTGGAAAGGACCTTAGAAGCAGACGATGGTGGCCTCATGACCGGGTTGATCCAGACCGATGCCGCCGTTAATCCCGGCAACTCCGGGGGCCCATTGGTGAATCTGAAGGGCGAGATCATAGGCATAAACACCGCCATAATATCTCCCGTAGGAGGGTCCGTCGGGATAGGCTTTGCTATCCCAATAAACACGGCCAAAAGGGTGATGGATGAGCTCATCACCAGGGGCAAAGTGGCGAATCCATATATGGGCCTATTTATCGCGTCCGTGGAAGAACTCCCCGTAGAAAGATTGGGCCTATCCGTGGACAAAGGGGTAATCATAATCGGATTAGCACCCGGAGGACCAGCGGAGAAGGCAGGGCTTAAGGGGAGCGACCGAGAGGTCAGAGTTGGGAGGATGGAATATCCCGTTGGTGGAGACATCATCGTGGCCTTAGACAATCAAGCCATCCGCTCCGCGGACGATCTAATTATCTACATAACTGGCAAAGAAGTCGGAGACGAAGTGGAGGTAAAATTCGTGAGGGATGGGGCCGAGAAAACTGTGAGAGTCATCCTCGAAGAGATGCCATAAGCCTCGGGCACATGCTTTGAGATACGAGCAAGACCTCAAACTGACAGAGAAGTTAATACGGATTGAGCTCTATTTCCTCGTCCCTTCCTTTAGCTCGGAGGAAAGCCTCTTCAGGTCACCCACTGCGTCCGCGCCCTTCTTGCGTACCAGATCCACAAATGCGCTTCCCACTACTGCGCCTTGAGCTCCGGCCTTAATCAGTGATTGGACGTGCTCCTTCTTCGAAATGCCGAAGCCGACGGCCAATGGAACATCACCAGTGTATTTGAGGACCCATTTGGTCTTGTTTACCGTTTCCTCCTCCAGCTTCTCGCGGACACCCGTAACTCCCAGTAGGGCCACGAGGTAGAGGAAACCCTTTGCCTTGGCGGCAATCTTCTTTATCCGCTCTTCACCCGTGGTTGGTGCTATGAGGCATATGAAGTCCACACCATATTTTTCACAGAGTTCCAGAATCTCATCGGCTTCCTCAATGGGCATGTCGGATACCAGTATCCCGTCAACACCAACTTCTGCGCACGTTTCTATGAATCTCTCCTCGCCGTACTGAAGTACGATGTTGTAGTAGGTCATGAAGACGAAGGGCGTGTCGAACCTCGTTCTGAGCCTCGCTACCATTTCGAATGCTTTATCGGTGTTCATCCCAGCCTTCAACGCCCTCTCTATTGCCCCCTGGATGGTAGGGCCGTCGGCGATGGGATCTGAAAAGGGAACGCCTAGTTCCATGATATCCACGTTCTCCAAGAGCGCCTCGATGAGTTCTTCGCTGGCCTTGAGGTCAGGGTCTCCGATGGTGAGGTATCCAATAAGCGCCCCCTCGCCCCTTTTCTCCAATACAGCGAATTTCTCGGCTATCCTAGACACGGCTCATTCCACCTGTCTTCATCTCTTCTCCCCCGAGTCGAGGAGGATGCTCAAGGCCAATGCCTGTCTTCGGTCCAGGGTCCTAGGCTGGTCCTCAGTTAAGTCCAGCACGTACTTGTCCCTTATGCTCAGTTTCCTGATGAACTTACCAATCAGACGGCCTCTTATCTCGATGTGAAAATCGGTCTTCAAGAACGCTCCGAAGGGGACGAACCTCCTCACGAGGGCCTTTACTGCGCTGTCCTCGTACGCTTGTCCGATGCGCTGCCCGATGTTATCATTTATCTCCCATCGTCTTCTGAAGATGGAGCGCCAACCTAGCCTGCGGAGGGACCCTATCACCTGGTGGGTCGAGGCGTCGAGTACGTCGTAAACCGGGTTAAAGGCTACTATTGACCGGGGGTGTATGGACACTAGCTTCTGGTGCTTCGCTTCGCTCTCGTAGATGTGAATCTTGGGCCTTAGTTTGAGCTTTTCTCTCTCGACAAAGAATAAGGGGCGTTCGGCCTCATCGTAGATGTAGTATTTACGGGCTATGGCGAGGTGCTTCTGATGCATTATGAACTTGTCTCTTTCGAAATTCGGGTGCATGGCTATAGGTCACCTCCTTCCCTTTTTGCGACGCTTTCTACGTCCTTATCGCCCCTGCCGGATAGGTTTATTACGACTACGTCATCTTTTTCGAATTCATCCGCGTGATCGAGCAACCAAGCCACGGCGTGGGCCGACTCCAAAGCTGGGATGATGCCCTCCTCCTCGGAGAGTACGTGGAAAGCTTTCAATGCCTCATCGTCAGTGGCATAATAGTACTTGCCTCTTTTCACTTCCCTCAAAAACGAGTGCTCAGGCCCCACCGCGGGGTAATCTAGGCCGGCGGATACGCTGTGAGTAGGCAATATTTGACCGTATTCATCCTGGAGGACATAGGTGTAGGTACCGTGAAGCACCCCTTTGCTCCCCCCTGCAAAACGAGCAGCATGCTTCCCTATCTTTATGCCCTCTCCTCCCGCCTCAACACCTATCAAATCTACCTCTTCG
>CBDUVV010000033.1:0-9275 GCA_965370755.1 uncultured archaeon
CAAGCCAATGCAACTAACAATATCGAATGAAGTTCCAGGGAACGGGAGGCTAAAAGCATCGCCCCGCAGGAAGTTGGGTCCACATTTATCCATCGCTGCACTGATCATCTCCGAGGAAAAGTCTATTCCGACGACAAAGCGTGCATCCTGTAAATTCCAGAGATTACAAAACTTCCCATGCCCACACCCCACATCAAGGACGGTTTTTCCTCCTGCATCCACCTTTCGGAGGACCGCCTCAATTTCATCACGCTCCAATGCCTTGATAAACGGGAGCGAAAGGATTCTCTCATAGTGCTTAGCCCGCCCATCGAAAAAATCTATTATACGTGATGTCATTCTCTTAACTTTCTGAATCCCTAAAGATATTTATCTCTATTTCCCTGAGGTACTTCTATGCTTAACGGGGAACTTTTGAGAACAAGGGTCAATTCCACGTCGATCGGCGAAGAACTCCTAGTTTATGGGTCTTGTATAAAGGACGAGTTTCCGATGCTTCTAGCCCACTACGATGGAATGCCGAAGCTAAATGTCTGCATGGAGGAACGCCACATCAATAAAGTGGCATGGAAAGTCATGAGCATAGCCCGGGTTAAGGAACTAAAAAGAATCATAGTTTTAACTATCGATGGATCGCCCCACTGCGTCCAGCTTCACTACGCTATTGAAGACATTGGAACGGTTTTCCCCGACCTTGAGTTAATTCATGAAGTAATTGTAAAGGGGGAGAAAAAAAAGATTGAGAGTGAGAGGGTGAGGCGTTCGAGACATCTTATTGAGCTTTAAATCCTGGGGTTCTCATTATGCTGCGCGTCCGTGATGCCATAGAGACCAAAGATAATCTATTTTTCTCTGTAGTGTCCTATCATCATCCAGAGGATAAGTACATCGCGTTTCTTAGGTACTACCCTTCATCGAAAGGCGAACGCATGAGGGAAGGCAATGCCTATCAAAAGGTGGAAAGTACCGAGATGTCTTATGACTTCTTAAGATCCAATCATCCCTACCATATCTTCCACTCCTCTGTCACGGATTCCGAGCTTCAGTGCGTACCCGTGGACAAAACCAAAAACATTTTTTATCCAAATCACCGGTTAAGAGAGATAAGCGAAGCGCCTCAGGATGAACTTGAAAATATCACAGTGGAGATTTCGGATTTATTCGGCGAAATACCCCTAGAAAAAAAAGGGGTAACCGGTTCTTTGCTTCTAGGTTTTCACAAACCGGATTCAGATGTAGATTTCGTAATATACGGCAAGGAGAATTTCGAGAAAGCCCGAGAGATACTTTCTGAAGACAACTCTATTGCCCGTCCCTTGACAAAAGAGGAGTGGCGGGCCGCATATGAGAAACGTATGAAAGAATCCCCCCCTATCAGCTTCGAAGAATTCCTATGGCACGAGCAACGGAAACACCATAAGGCCGCTTTGAACAAAGTCCCCTTTGACATCCTCTTCGTTAGGGACCGTCAGGAGATAAAAGGAAAATATTCCGATCTTCGGTTTAACAGTGTCGGCAAGTTCACCGGGCGTTTCAAAGTCCTTGACGACAGCCTTGCATTCGACTATCCTGCGATTTATAGAGTCTCAGGTGAAGATGAGAGTATCAGGGAAGTTGCATCTTACACCCACACTTACGTGGGCCAGGCTCAAGTAGGCGAAGAAATTGAGGTTTGCGGTGTCCTCGAAGAGATAAAAGGAAAAGATAATTACAAGAGAATCGTAATCGGCACGACAAGGGAAGCCCTAGGGGAGTGCATCAGAGTTATAAAATAAAAAAAGAGGGGCGGTCTCTTAGAGAATCTCGCCCAAGTCAACGGTCTCTTCAGCCTCTAAATCGGGTTCAGTGACTACTATTTCATCTTCAGTTTCGGCCGTTGGGTCTGGGAATTCGGCCTCTAAATCTTCGGTAGCGGTTGGAGCCTCTGTAATAGCAGGGGCTGGTGTCTGAACTCCGTCTTCTTTTTTCCCAACGCATCCATTGGTCAATAATACCGACAACACTAGGGCCGTAACCAGCAATATTTTAAGCGATTTCATTTCACATCTACGCCTCCTTGGTTGGCCTTCAGTTTATTCTCCGCCTCCGCCACCACCAGATGATGCTACCGCGGGTTGATCCTCAGTTTGCTCTCCACCGCCACCGCCACTTGATGGTGGTACCCCAGCGGTCTGATTTTCTGTGTGCCCCTCGCCTTCACTGGGTTGTCCTTCATCTTCTTCCCCGGTCTGTTCGCTACTTTCATCTGCGTGCTCTTCAGTAGAGGTTTCTTCTTCGTGCTCTTCATCTTCACCTTCTTCATGCCCTTGCTCCTCTGACTCCTCGTGTTGCTCTTCATCTTCGTGTTCCGTTTCTACTTCTTCATCGTCCGTTTCCTCGCCGCCTCTGCCTCTACCTCTTTTTTCGCTGCCCGAGTCTCGCAGTTCTTTCATCTCTTTCATCGATGAAACAAATGCCGTTCGAGCGGCCTTGAGTTCGGCAGTTGCACCTTCATAGTCTCCTGCATCGAGCTTCTCCTGTGCCGAGTCTAAGAGCCTCTCGACCTCGTCGAGCTTCGCCTTGACAGCTGTTACGTCGACACCTCTTTCTTCCGCCGTGGCAAGCCTCGCATTAGCTCGTTCGAGAACCTTGTTCGCAGCTGCGATGCCCTTCGATATTTTGTTCTTCATGCCTGTGGCTCTAGCTATGTCCCTAAGTGCCTTGAAGTCATCTTTTATCTCTTGTCTCAGTGCCTTGTATTCTTGGGCTTCGGGAGTATCACACACACCTAAGCCGACATCGCCACAAGATTCAATAGCAGCATCGATCTTTGTCTTCAGGTCCTCTCGCTTTTCCTTGATTTCATCGAGTTTTGCTTGGAGTTCCGTAACATCTGCAC
Source organism: uncultured archaeon (assembly GCA_965370755.1). Lineage (GTDB taxonomy): Archaea > Hydrothermarchaeota > Hydrothermarchaeia > Hydrothermarchaeales > JAZGAD01 > CBDUVV01. The sequence goes on from CBDUVV010000033.1 coordinate 2,879, forward strand.
CCTGTCCCTTGGCCTTTTTCACTTTTTCCTCTGCGGCTTCCGCGGCCTCGTCGATTGCCTCTTCCTCAAGTTCGCCTCTAGCCTTGTTGATCTCTGTTACTAAGGAATCCAAATATTCCCTGTTATCTTGGATCGCTTCGGCAACCCTCGTCCGGGCTTCGCCCACATCGGTGCCAAGGATGCTGTGAGACTCGTCTTTAAATTCCTTGATGAGTCCACGTATATCCTCCATTGCTCCTTTGAATCCAGTGAAGTCGTTGCCCTCGGCAGCGGTCTTGAGTTCACCGACTTTAGCAACGAAGTTATCTTTTATCTCCACCAAGCCAGCCGAGTCATTACCAAGTTCATCTACGTAGGCTATTACTGCCTCCATACCTATCCTCGACTGCTCCGCCTGACGGAATACAACATTATATCTATGCAGCAGCCTCTTGCCCTTGAGTTCCTTCCGAGTGCTGTCCTCTTCGGTTTGGGCAATTGCTACGCCTATCGTCGACATAACCACCATCAGGATGGCGGCCATCGCGAATATTTTCGTTTTCATTTTTATCGACCTCCGGAACCCATTTTGGAGGAAACTAACCTTAATCCTGTTGTGGAAACTGTTTCAACTATCAGTTAACCTATGCAACTATTTAATTCTTTCACCGGGATAGAGGCGATTAATTTTACCCGATTTCACCTTTCTGATTAGTCCCCTGGCCTCCAGCTTGGAGATGATCTTGCTTAGGCTTGCCTTGGTATACCCCAGTTGCGCCATTAATTCGCTTTGTTTTACGCCCTCTCTCTTAATTATTTCAGTCACTACAACTCGTTCTCTTTCATTGAGAATCTTTAGGGATTTCAAAACCTGGGAGCGCTGACGCCTCACTCTAAGTTCCTTTCCACCAAAAAGCAACGACAATAATAGGACAATTGCAAAAAGTCCATATGTAATGGTACTTCGAATTGAGAAATATTGAGATTTGTATCTAACTAGGAAAACCATGGGAATTTCCGCTTCCAACTTGGTTCGCCACGTAAGAATTATAACTCCCGATGTCTCGCTTATCTCGGCAAGAGGTACTACAGTGGGAAAGGATTCCCTAGGGGAAAACAGTTCAGCATCCGGGGGCAGACGGAGTATGTGCTCGAATTCTTCTATTTCTTTTCGCGGGTTAAAGAGGAGGAGATACTCGCTGTAGCCCTCCTTTCTGGAAATCAAAGGCGCCTTTATTGCAATTATGAGGACTCTTTCTTCCCCCTGCTTTATGGCCTCGGAAAATGTGAAGCTAAGGGTCCTGGTTTCCTTGCCAGTTACTGTATATGAGAGGCTTCCGTAGGTATCACGGGCCGAAATGACCTCAGAGTTGCGAGGAAGGGTTAGAGATCCGGTTTTCAAGTCTGATACACCGTCGTTGAATAGGGTTATGAGGAGGTCCTCCCTCACGTTCACATCCCCTACCTCCGAGGTGATCTTGTACGATTTGAATTGGACGGCTCCCACAATCATCGGTGAAAAAAATACGAGCAATAAAACGACAATCAACTTGCTCATACCCAAAAATCGGGCGCCTAACGTTTATAAAACTAGAGTAAAAGTACGGCCGCTGCAACCACAGTAGTCCAATTCCCGTCCTTTCTCACTATTGCGGATTGAGTTATGTTAGTTGTTCTGACGATTTTCCCGCTCATCTTCCATACTTCTTTGCGTTCATCATAGTTTTTTTCAACATCAAATTCCAGCCCTAACGTAGTGGCCAGCATGCTTGCCGCGAGGTCCTCTGCATAATCACCGGCTTTGCCCTCTTTCTCCCCATAGGAGTGATGTTCGCTGAGGTAGCCGTACTGACTTTTATCGGCGGGCACCGCGCAGCCGACGGATGCCGCTAGCAATCTATTGGGCTCATTGCTTGAGTTTTCACTGAGAATACAGAATAGGATTTGACCCGGCTTCAGCTCCGTAAGTCCCGCCTCACGGCTTATTATTTTACACTGTGGGGGCAATATGCTGGATACTCGAACTAGGTTGTATTTTTCTATCCCTGCGTCCCGTAATGCCGATTCAAATGAGGCCAGTTTTTCTTTCTCACGTCCCACTCCCTTCGTAAAGAAGACCTTCTGAGGTATCATCTCGATTCAACCAAGAAATGCGAGTAATTTAAACTTTACCCCCTAGCACTTTTTCAATGGAGGGTTCCCGGATTTATTGATGTGTTAGAAAAATTTATGAAGTGCCTTTTTGATAATGGCGGTTGAGGAGCATTAATGAGACCCTTCGTTATAGGTGTAGGTAGAGGAGGATGTAGGGTTGCCAACCCGTTTTTAGCGTCAAACAAGCCCACTGCAGGCATATTGCTGGACACCGAAGATTCGGATTTAAAATACTTCGACTACAGGTACAAATTGCTGATCGGGGAGAAATTAACCGCTGGCAATGGCACTGGCGGCGACCTTGAGCTGGGCAGGGAGATAATGGAGTCTGATAAATATAGGGTCGTTGATAGCATTGACTATGTAAAGAAGGATATGGACTGCATCCTTGTTGTATCAGCATTGGGGGGTGGGACCGGCGGTGCTGTAGATGTCCTCGCAGAGGAACTGAGAAAGAGCTTCAGTGAGCCGATTTATTGCATCGGGATTCTGCCTTCCGAGAGGGACCCGGGCCGGGCCCTAGCTAACTTTTCTGATTGCTTCAAAAGCGTAGTAGGCAGATTCCATGCCATTTTCCCCGTTGACAATGATTTGCTCAGAGAAGGCAGGCGTCTTAGAACCTGGTACAACCACATGAATGAGAAAATTTATTGGCATTTCAGCGAGCTCTTCCAGATCGGAAATTACAAAACCAAAGAAGACCTCGGGGGTCATGTTGTCTCTGCGGGGGATTTGACGAATACCTTGAGCGGTGTCTCAAGCCTCGGCATCGGTAGCTATGGTATTGAAGAGGGGCGAAGTGGTATTTCTACAAAACGGATTGAAAATATTAGCAAACCAGAAATGGTGGTTTCCTTGACAGAAAAGGCTGTGAAGGGCACGTTATTACCATTCGATATATCGGATACAAAAAAGGCCCTAGTTGTGGTCTCCGGACCCAAAAAATACCTCGATTTCATGGGCAGCATCCCTGCCAGGCTCTGGGTTGAAAAGAACATTGGCGGAGTTGAAGTTAGGGGCGGGGACATACCTGCTTCCGATAAAAACGATGTCGAAGTCATGGTAGTCCTTTCAGGTATAAAGAGGAGCAATAGGATCAAATTCCTGTATCAGATGGGAATGATGATGAAGAACCGCGGCGCATACTCGGAAAAGCTTTCTAGGATCTTTGAGAAGTTAAAGACCCTCGATGCCAAGATATACGATGTGGAGGACGATTTCAAGGTTATTTACGAGGACATGAAAAGCATGGTGCGAGAATCGGTGGACGATGATGATAGGGAATCATCCAAACCGTCTCAGGAACCGGCAAAGCTACCAAAAGAGCATGGGGAAGATTTATATTCGGAGCCAGCTAATCTGGACCGAGGATAGAAAATGAAAGGGCGGGATTATTTTTTACGCCATAAGTGAAGCTAAGAAGGGGATGAACCTCCCGGACAAGGTTAGTATTTTCGATACAACTCTTCGTGATGGCGAGCAGACTCCAGGCGTTTCTTTGACGAGTGATGATAAGCTAGTGATAGCTAGGCAACTGGACAAGCTGGGAGTCGACATCATTGAGGCCGGTTTCCCGATATCTTCAAAGGGGGAACGAGAAGCGGTTACGAAGATCGCTAAAGAGGGATTAGACTCCACCATCTGTGGATTGTCCAGGGTAAAAAAGGAGGACATCGACGCATGCCTGGACTGCGACGTCGGCCTAGTTCATACATTCGTGTCCACGAGTGACATACAGATAAAGTACACCATAAAGAAGTCAAAGGAAGAGGTGGTCAAGATGGCGGCTGAGTCCGTAGAATACATCAAGGACCACGGTGTTAAATGCCTCTTCTCCGCTATGGATGCAACTAGGACAGATAATGATTATTTGATCAAGGTTTTCAAGGCTGCCGAGGATGCCGGTGCGGACATTATCAATATCCCGGACACCGTAGGGGTCATGATCCCTCAGGCCATGAGGACAATAACCCAAGAGGTTTACAAAAACGTAAAAATCCCAATCGACGTCCACTGCCACAACGATTTTGGATTGGCCGTTGCCAACACCTTAGCAGCGGTTGAAGCGGGCGCCAGAGAAATGCAGGTTTCCGTAAACGGCCTTGGGGAAAGGGCTGGAAACGCGGACCTGGAAGAAGCCGTTATGAGCCTTGTATCCATATACGGCGTGAAGACCAATATCAACACCCAATACCTCTACGAAACATCTAAGCTTGTTGAGAGGCTCACGGGTATAAAGATGCCCCCGAATTTCCCCATCGTAGGAGAGAATGCCTTCTCCCATGAGTCAGGCATACACACCCACGGCGTGATATCCAAGAGCGCCACCTTCGAACCCGGGGTCATGACGCCTGAGATGGTGGGCCATAAGAGACGTATCTTGTCTGGTAAGCACGCTGGTGCCCACGGAATAGATGCCATGCTGAAGGACATGGGCTTTACGGTCTCAAAGGAACAACTGACGGATATCACAATGCGTGTAAAGGACCTCGGTGACAAAGGCAAGAAGGTCACCGACGTTGACCTACAAGCCATAACAGAAGCAGTTGTAGGCGAGGTGAAGAGCCAGGAAAAGTTCATCGACCTGGAGGAGCTGGCTGTTATGACGGGGAATCGTATAACGCCCACTGCCTCTGTTACCCTAAAGTTCAAAGACAAGTGGATAAAGGGCGCTGAAATCGGAGTGGGACCAGTTGACGCTGCCCTGAACGCCATCAGGAGCGTGGTCAAGGATCTGGGCGAACTCCAACTGACAGAGTATCATCTTGAAGCGATAACAGGGGGCTCAGATGCCCTGGCAGAGGTTATGATAAAACTGGAGGACACCAAGGGTAACGTAGCCATTGGTAGAGCTGCCAGAGAGGACATAGTGATGGCTAGTGTGGAGGCCATGATCTCAGGGGTGAATCGGATATTCCTTATGCGGGAAAAGGGTCGTGATTGATCTTAAGGCTAGAACATGGGCGGGGGTATTTCATCGCCCTGATCGATCACCTCGACCATCTTTCCGATGTGCGCATCCAAGGTGTACTCAGGCTCGAAATCGTGCCCCGACTTGAGGAGCTCCATCATACCATTCGCGAACCTATCGTTCTCCTTCTCCAACTGCTCTCTACTCTTGGACTTGGCATTTTCCTCAATCTCATCCACAGGCGTATAACTGTTATACCCGAACACCCTCAATTTGAACTCCTCGATCATCTTCACGACATCGGGATTGGTGACCCTTCGATACGTGTAGCTCCAGTGGTTTTTCAGCGCCATCAACCGTCGGAGGGTCTCCTCCGACAACTCAACTGAACCCATAATTCTGTTTTTCTCCACGCTGAGTTAAAGAACGTTTCGATTTCGATGGAATTCACTCGGCAACCAAGTAGAATGATGTTGCATCTTTTATCCAGGCCTTCTTAAAATCGCCTAGTTTCCCGTCCCGCAGTATCACTGTCTTATACGTGTCCGTACGCCCCATAAGCGTGCCATTCTTACCTGGTTCTGTTACAAGAAAACCCAGTTCCTTCCCCACAAGCTTCGCATTGATCTCACTGCCGAGCGATTTATGAAGTATAGTAAACTTCCTTGAGCGTTCCTTCTTGACGCGATCCGACATATCCTTTAGTTCGTAAGCCCTGGTCCAGGGCCTGGGGGAGAATCGTGTTATATTGATGATGTCAGGCTTTACCGCCTCTAAGCACTCATAAGTCTTCCTAAATGAATCCTCTGACTCCGTCGGATAGCCAACTATTACATCCGTAGAGATGGTGAGATCGTCGAACCTGTTCCTGAACTTCGAGATAATCCTCTTGAAATCATCAACTGTATACCTCCGGTTCATATCCTTGAGCACTTCGTCGTCGCCGCTTTGGAGTGGAATGTGGAGGAATTTGTATATCACTTCGTTGTCATATGCTTCAATTAGGCCCTCTAGGATTGTTTTTGCATAAAGCGGATTCATCATCCCGACCCGCACCCTAAACTGCCCTGGTATTTGGCCTATTGCTTTTAGAAGGAGGGGCAAGCTACTTCCAGTATCCGTCCCGAATACCGCAGTGTCCTGGGCGGTTAGCCGTATCTCCTTGCTACCGGCAGCGATAGCGGACTCCACATCCCCTAATATCGCTTCAATGGGACGACTTTTCAGATTCCCCCTTGCATTCTTCGTCGCGCAGTAATTGCATCCCCCTAGGCATCCGTTGGCTATCTTGACTACTGCCTCGACACGTTGTCTATCGTCTAGTGAAAAATTTTCTGCATCTGGTTTGTCAAT
>CBDUVV010000034.1:0-9267 GCA_965370755.1 uncultured archaeon
GCCGCTACACCTATATCCTGCACAGCACTATCGATTTTTATCTCTTTACCCGCTGCCTGATGCTTTATCTCTCCAAGGGCTATTGCAGATACGTCCCTAATGCTTATTTTCTCGATGTTGAGCTTTAGCTCTTTTTTTTGTAAACGGGCAACTTCTATTAGGTCCTGCACTATTTTGTTTTGGCTCATGAGGGCCCTTTTCGCCTGGATCAAGAGTTCTGTTCTCGCCTCTTTATCTTCTTCGTCCCGTACTAAGTCAATGGTACCTGAGGCAATAGCTATCGGAGTCCGGAGCTCATGACTCACGTTGGATATGATGTTGCCTTTCATCTCGTCAAGGGACTTAAGCTCCTCATAGGCCGTCTTCAACTCCTCCTCAGCCTTCTTGACCTCGGTGATGTCTCTTGCGATGTGGATGCTGCCAATAAGCTTCCCGTCATTATCAAAATAAGGTGAGGCAGTTACCATCAAGGGGAAGCCAATTTTAGGGTCGATAACCTCTTTTGTAGATGGTTTCAATGTTTTTAGAGCTTCGCTATGAGGGCAATTAGGCCATGGCTCACTTGATTTATGAAATAGCTCGTAGCAATGTTTTCCTATTAATTCCTCTTGAGACCCCACCCCTAAAAAGTCCGCTAAAGCCTTGTTTGCTTTCAAGATTCTATGGTCCGTATCATGCACCGAGACAAAATCTGTTATAGAATTGAAGGTGTTCTTCCATTCTTCGGCAGCTTTTTTTATCTCTGCGGTTCCTTCATCCACAAGCTCCTCGAGGTGATCGCGATGCTTCTTCAACTCCGCTTCAATACGCTTGCGCTCTACAATTTCCCCCTCCAAGCTCAGATTAGCGGCTTGGGTCTGCCTCTTTTCCCGTCTGAGGCTATAATTCCAGCCGGTGAACACGGCGAATATTAAAACTGCTCCAAGCAGAATCCTCCAGATCAGCGAATAGTCCAAAGGTTTCTCGATAATCGCTAGCAAATGTTTCTCAATAGATTTGTAATAGATGCTATTTGGATCTTCTTTTAATTGAGACACATGATAATCAATTCTTTCAATTAGATGATTATTTTTTGTTCCTCCTTTTGGAAGTGCAAAACTAATTTCACTAGGTCTAAACATAATGGGAGTACGTTTTAAACCATATTTTTCACTATTAGCACTCCCAAAAATCATGTTGGTTACTCCAACATCAGCAATTCCATCTTTTACGGCTTCAAAAACTTCATCATAACTATTAAACTCAACATAATTAGCAACAATATCAAAATTGTCTAAAACCTCTATGATGCCCCTTTCTCCAACATAATTGACACTTCCTTTTAAAACACCGATATTCTTCTTTTTCAGGTCAACAAAAGTTTCAATATCAGAATCCTTATTAGAATATAGTTCTGACCAACTCACAAGAACTGTCTCACTTGTATAATCATATTTTTCTTTTCTTGATTCAGTTACAGCGACATCAACCATCACATCAATTTCGCCGGATTCTAATCTCTCCAGACCCTCACTCCAGGTGCCATAGACATATTCAATGGTCCATCCTTCCTGCTCAGCAATATAATTGGTAATATCAGCCCAGAACCCTTTTGCAACCCCGTTTTCAACATAGATTTTAGGGGCATTGTCATAGATCCCCACCCGAAGAGTTAATTCTTCTGACAAAGTCGGCAAAGGAAGCATGGATAAAAGAATAAAAATGAAAAATATCCCTCTCTTCATTGATAAATCACCAGTTTAACTCTTCCTTCGGACTCTAAATCGTTTGCAGATCCCTGCGCCATTATATCACTCTGGATACGGGTAATGTGAAGTAGAACTTGCTCCCCTTACCGGGTTTACTTTCGACTGTTATTTTCCCTCCATGTGCCTCAACTATCTCCCTTACGATCGCCAATCCCATACCCGTACCCTCGTAGCTCCTAGTGGCGCTGCTGTCAACTTGGTAAAACCGTTCAAAGATTCTTTCCTGTTTGTCTTGGGGTATGCCTATGCCCGTGTCGCTGACGCAGACCTCTACTACGCCTTTTTTTTGCTTCGCTTCTACGGTGATCTTTCCATCTTTGTCTGTGAATTTCAATGCGTTGCCTACAAGATTCCTCATGATATGTCCAAGGCGCTCAAAGTCCGCCCTTACTATGAGCGTTTTTCCCTGGAGTCTTGTCTCAAGCTTTATTCCTTTCTCCAAGGCTGAGGCATTGAGCTCCTTCAGTAAAAGAGTGATAGCACTATTGAGGTCCACGTTCTCCAAGGACAAACTAATCTCTTTGGCACTCTCTATTTTCGCGGCCTCCATCAAGTCTCCAACGATTCTGTTCTGACGCATGAGGGCGTCCTTCGCCATCCCAATAAGATTGCTCCTTGAGCTCATGTCATCTTCATTCGTCAATAAATCCAGGGAGCCCTTAACGATGGTGATGGGTGTCTTTAGCTCGTGACTCACATTGGCGATGACGTTGCTCTTCAATTCGTCCAGGGATTTAAGATCCTCATAGGCATTCTTCAACGCTTCCTTCGCCTGCTTGCGCTCGATGAAATCTCCTAGAATTCTCGCAAGACCGTCTATCAAGTTTCTTTCTTCTTTGAGAAATGGTCCTTCGTCAATCTCTGGTTTTTGCTTTAGATAAGCGACTTCTATAACGCCCGCTTTCTCTTTCTGGGTAACAATATCAGCGGACTGTATCCACTTGGACTTTTTCCAGTTAGGTGTTGTGTATTGTTTATCTTCGAATGTTATTCTAGCACAGGTAATGTCGGGGTACTGCCAGGCGGGTGGAATGAGATCAACTGTCCCCTTGAATACGTCGTCCAATGTGTTATCGGGGTCTGCAATTAGTTGTGAAGTGCCATAAAGACCATTGAGCTCTTTGACCCGCTCGCCAAGATCATGAGTTCGTTTGCGAAGCGCATCCTCCGCCCGCCTAACCTCGGTGATATCCTTTGCGATATGGACAGCTGCTATTATCTCGCCTTTATCGTCGAGGATAGGTGACGTAGTCACCAGTACAGGAAATCCAATGTTTGGGTCATCCACTTCTTCTGTTACCGCTTTTTTTGTTTTAAGCGTCTTATTATAGGGGCAATTAGGCCATGGCTCATTCATATGGTGGAAAACCTCGTAGCAATGCCTCCCAATTAGGTCCTCAGGTTTCTTGCCAAGAGTATCTGCTAACGTCTTGTTCACCTTCACAAATCTATGATCCGTATCATGAACGGAGACCAAATCAGATATCGAGTCAAATGTGTGTCTCCACTCCTCTTCCGCACGCGTGACCTCAGCACGCGTTCGCAGAGCCACAGTGCCAAACGCTAAGTCGTCTGCTAGTTCCGTTAACAACTCTAATTCTTCTGCGTAAAAGGCATCCGGGTCCACCGCATAGATGTTCAGCGCGCCAAGAGTCTGGTCGTCAGCGACGAGAGGAAGGGCAATTGCCGACGCATAGCCTCGCTTATTCGCGTCAGCGCGCCAAGGGGCGTAATTAGAATCAGTCAAGATGTTTCTTACTACGGAGGGTTTGCCAGTGCGAATAGCTGTGCCTGTGGGACCTCGACCCCTTTTAGTATCTGCCCAGGTGGTTTTCAGCTTTTTGAGATATCCCTTCTCATATCCCCACTGGGCCACTGGGTGCACGGTCTTCTTTTTGTCTTGCTCTGCAAAGCCGACCCACGCCAAACGATATTCTCCAACTTCTACAATATTCCGGCAGATATCATGCAGTAATTTTGACTCATTTCTGGCGCGCACTAAGGTCTGGTTACATTCACTGAGCGTCTTGAGCGCCCGGTTGACCGTCTGTAGCTCATCTTCCGCCCGCTTGCGCCTTTTTGTCATCTCGTTAAACGCGGTGGCCAGTGCTCCGATCTCATCATTTGACTTAACATCTATTTTGTGGTCAAGATCTCCTTTGCCAACTATTTCGGTGCCATCTATCAGCTTTTTGATGGGTGCGGCAATGCTCCTAGCAACAACGAAAGATGAAGTTGCCACGGTAATAGTAAGGAGCACTATTAAACTAAGGATTAAGTAGTTAGTTGATCTCTGAAGTCGCTGGATACTTACTTCGGTTTCGATAGCTATCTTAGAGGCACTTGTAGCTAGTGATTGTGATTTTATTAATAGTTGAGCCACTAATCTCTCTTCCAAGGCAAGGATAGCGCTGATCTCTTCCTGGGAAGCCCCATCTTGAATGAGTTTTTGTCTCCTTTCGTAATATTCATTTAATTGCAAGAATAAATCGTCGAGTGCAATATAATCAGCGTGCAACGATTTTGCAGATTCTTCTTCTAAAATCCCGCCCAATGAATCATATTTTAAATACCATTGTTCTCGCATTCTCTCTTCATGAAACAATAAATGCTCTTGTGTAACTATGTTAAGTTCAAAGACTCCTTTTTGGATATGCATCGCAAAATCGTGTTTTTTGTTTTCTTCGGTTATCTTGCCGGAAGCTAGGAACACGGCTGAGGAAAGTATTACAACTAAGACAATTGTAATCGCCGTTACAAGGTAGAGTCTCTCTTTTATCTTCATTTTTCCTCCCTCTTGGGCTAGCGTATTATTCCAACAGCCTCGGGCTTTACCTCCTCCAACGCATCTAAGTAGATATAACCCAGATAATTTGGAACCTCTGTTGCATCCGTCATATTGTTATTTATCGCCCATCTCGCCTCGTCCTCCAGGGTTATCAACAGAGTTTGGGATAAAGAAAGTCTGAATTTATAGATATCCCATAGGCTATCAATGCGTTCACGATCGGTTTTCAAATATGACGCAACAATATCAACAGATTCTTCCCGATTATCTATAGTAGTTTGCTCTGCTTTTGCCAATGCTTTGAGTATTTTTGTTATTAATTCCGGATTGCTCTCAATGAAATCCTTCTTTGAAGCCATATTGAATGTTGACAGGTACCCCACGTCACTTGGCAAAACGATAGCGTTGTCCCCAAGCATTATTTCAGAATTTACTATGTTTGGCTCCCAAGCAAAAATCGCGTCTACTTCACCAGCTACAATAGCATTAACCATCTCTTTAGGTTTCAAGTCGACTATTTTAATATTGGACGAATCCACTTCATTAACAATAAAAAATACATTCATGAAAAAATGTGCTGTTGTTCCTATAGTTGTTGCTACTTTTTTTCCAACTAGATCTTGGGGGGTATTAATATTCTTATCTTTTCTCGCAAGAACCTTTGCGTGCTGAGTTGAATCTAGAATAGTCGCAAAAACTAGGAAATCATCTCGCTCAAAACTGTTGAATACAATAGGAGTATCTGCTACCGTTGCAATATCAATCTCTCCTTTTAAGGCAGACTCAAAGGCATGTTTTCCAGTTGGATAACCTTTAATCTCTATCTGGATGCCTTCTTCGAGAAAATAACCCTTCTCCTTTGCAATATATACCAAAGAAGGAAGGAGGCTGGTAGCACTTACACCCACTGTTACTTCCTCAGGCTTTGAAGATTCTTTTTCTTGATTAGCAACACACCCTGTAGAAGCCAGGATAATGAAAATCAGAAAAATAGCAATTTTATTCATCTCTCAACTCCCCGCTATGGATATCACCCATTTTGCCCCACTGCCATTTAAACTACTCTGCAATTCATTTCTCTTTGATTTAAGTTTTCCCTTATAGTCCCTTACGCTTGTCGGATAAAATATGATTCTACTATGACTTAATACTTTAGTTGAGCAGCTCCATGTCTCCTAATAGCCTCTCTACAGTACCCAGTACTTCTTCCATATCAATGGGCTTTGTGAGGTGTGCATCTGCACGGGCGTATTTCAAACTCTTTTTTAAATCATCGTTGTCACTTCGTACCGAAAGCATGGATACTGGTGTGGGATTCTGCGGTCTTCGCTCCTTTATCGTCTTGCATGCTTCCCATCCATCTATGCCAGGCATCATGATGTCCATCAATATCAAGTCAGGCTGCACTTCGTCAAATTTCTCGAGGCACCTCTCCCCATTTTCCACCCCTATTACCTCATGGCCAGCTTTTTCCAACATCTTGCGAAGTATGAAACGTATGCCAGCCTCGTCGTCCACCACCATTATCCTAGCCATCATCCACTCCCTCGTTCTTTGGTAATTCCACCACGAACATACTTCCACCCTCGGGGTTGTCCTCCACCCAAACGTTGCCATTATGCAGTTCCACAAGCCTTTTAACAATGGCCAGGCCTAGTCCGGTGCCTTTTACACCGACTTTATCCCGCCTCTTGAACCTGTCGAATATTCTTTCTTTTAGCTCGTCTGGTATACCTTCTCCAAAGTCCTTTACCGTTATCTTGTAGTTCTCCCCAGTGAGCTCTGCCTCGACGATCACTTTTTTGCCCTCTGAAGCGTACTTGGCGGCATTTGTAAACAAGTTGAGGAATACTTCTCTAATCAGGGGGTTTGCCCTAATGGGCAGGCCCTCGGAAATCTTATTTTCAAGCTCCATGCCAGCCTTTTGTATAATAGGATTGCAATGATCACATTCTTCGTCGATAATCTCTTTAAGATCTGTTTCTTCCATCTCCAGATCTTTCAAGATGTCCATCTTGGAGAGCTTGCTGGCAGTCTCTATGGTATCCTGGATCCTCAAGGCGGACTCCAGGATCAATTCCGATTCCTCATCGCCAGGGTTTTCCTGCAGCCCTAATTCCGCTATGTTCTTAATTATCCCTGCGGGATTAAGGAGGTCGTGGCGCATGATGTCGGTGAATAGGTCCTTCAGGCGATTTGCCTCTTCTATCTCGCTGGTGTATTTTTTAACTTCTTCCTCAGCGTTCTTGCGCTCAATGAAATCTCCTAGTATTCTCGCAAGCCCGTCTAACAAGTTTCTCTCTTCTTTGAGAAATGGTCCTTTGTACAATTTGGGTTTTTGCTTTAGATAAGCGACTTCTATAACTCCTACCTTACCTTTCTTGGTAGCAATATCAGTGGACTGCGTCCACTTGGACTTTTTCCAGTTAGAGGTCTTGAACTGCTTATCTTTGAATGTTATTCTGGCGCAGGTAATTTCCGGGTAATGCCAGGAGGGTGGGATGAGATCAACGGTTCCCTGGAATACATCGTCCAATGTGTTATCGGGCTCTACAATTAGTTGAGAAGTGCCATAAAGACCATTGAGCTCTTTGACCCGCTCGCCAAAATCATGAGTTCGTTTGCGAAGCGCATCCTCCGCCCGCTTGCGCTCGTCAATCTCCTCTTCAAGACGTGCATTGGTGTCTGAAAGTTCTTCGGTACGCTCCCCTATCTTTTGCTCAAGGTCCGTGGAATATTCTCTCAATTGGAGGTTCTGGCGATGGATTGTGTCCGAGGCCCACTTCATGATACCGAATAGTACCACGTAGAGAATCAAGAATCCGGCAAAAAGACTTAACCAAAGATCTCTCTTAGCCCGTGATATGTCTGCGTCTAAATGAGCGAGGCTTTGATAAACCTCCACGACACCGACTACGTTGCCTGTGCCAAAATCGATGGGTATATAGAGTTCCAAAAGTCCCCCGAAACCGCGCTCAAACAATTGCTCTTCCTTCATTAAGCGTCTATCTATTCCGGTCAATGTTTCGCCAGTTAACGCTTCAGCTAGGTCTGTGTTGTCCCTAAAATTCTTTCCTAATAGCTCTTTCTCATCAGAATAGATTATAGTGCCCTCCCCGTTGTAGATTTTGATTCGGTCTATCTCTGGACTCTTTATCATACGATAGTAAGTCAGGAAGACGTCATTGTGCTTGCTGTAGTCAGGGTCATCGAAAATCGCAGGGCTTAACACCATAGAAGCGTGAGCCTGGACAATAGAGGATATTTGTTTTTCTGTACGGTGTACAATGTTCGCCTCGATGCTTTTGGATATTACACTACCCGAAATTAAACCGATGCCCAGTAAACTGATAAGGCTGAGAAGTGAGAATTTCTGAACCAAGCTTAGATTAGTTTCATATAGCTTCTTCATAAACGCCCGGATCCCCTTTTTTCTACACAATTGTAATCTCTTAATATATCAATGTTTATATTGAAGTTTTGACCACAATATTACTTGAACCGAAAACCCTCCTTAGTTATCTCGAAAGTCAGCCAGCTTGGATCTGACTCCAACCCTTTCAAGTGATGCACCCTCAGCTTCCGCTCAAGGCTGTCCTCCTCCTCGAACTTCATCTCCAAGTACCCGTCGACGAGGTAAATCATGGTGTTGACCATCTGAGGGTCGTGAACCCCATCCTGCAGGGTCGCCAGCAAGAACCCATATTCGGTCTTGGCCCTTGAGGCGAGTAATTGAAATGCCTTGGTTAATGCCTCCGCTGGGTTATGGAGGAACAACGGCGAAAGAGAGTCAAAGATAATCTTCACTGGGGCGCCTAACTTCGTGACGGCTTTCTCTATGCTGAATATCACCTGGTTCAGGTTGGCTGGATTACTGATGCTGAACCCCTTATCATACTCCTCGCCAACGCTCCAGGAAAAGGCATCAACGAAGACAAAAGAGCTCTCCTCATACTTCGCGAGGTCCATTCCCAGGGATGCTGCCCTAGTCAGTATCTCCTGAGGACTCCGCTCAGTGGTCATGTAAACTACTTTTTCCCCCTTTTCCAGGTAATAATTTGCTAGATCGAGGCAGTACTCGAACTTGCCCACCCCAGGTGGTCCGTATAGGAGGACAGAATAATGCTCCGGGAACGACTCCTTCATTTCCATACACCACTATGATTTCTTTGGAAAATTCCTCAAAAGCCACTCGATGGTACTTAGCGTCTTATCCATTATTATCGGCTTATCGATATGCGCGTCTGCGCTGGCCGTCTGGAAGCTCTTCACTTTGTCCTCCTCCTCGCCCCTAACGCTCAAGATGGCGACGGGTATATTCTTGGTGGCTGGGTTCTCTTTGATCTTCTTCGTGGCACTCCATCCATCTATGCCTGGCATCATGATGTCCATGAGCACCAAGTCCACCTTCTCCTTGCCAAGGATTTTCAAGCCCTCCTCCCCGCTATCGGCCTCTAACACTTCATAGCCGGCTCCCTCCAGCATCTTGTGGATTATGAAACGTATGCCTGGCTCGTCGTCGACCACCAGTATCCTAGATTTGGTCACACTACCACCCCCTCTAAAGGTAAAGGGCTTAAACCCGCAACATAAGTGGAATACCTACACATTGTGCCGCCAACGGCTTTATGAAAACTGCCCAACACCCTGACCAACCTCCGACCAGTTATTTTTCATCCTAGCTTCTATATAGACCTTTCCTCACCATAGGATTTGCATCTAAAGTAAATT